>CAMLRI010000069.1 GCA_946482385.1 uncultured Cellvibrio sp. | reverse complement strand
GAAGAAATTTCGCGGTATTTGCCTTGCGATGGCACCCAAACTTCGATGTCGTAGGTTTTGGCCGAGGAGAAACCTATATCGCCACCGCACAAAATAACCGTGCGATGGGGCAAGCCCAGGTCTTGCAGGATTTTTTCGGCGTGGCCCACCAAGGCTTCCAGTGCTGCATCGGATTCTTCCGGGCGCACAAATTGCACCAGCTCAACCTTTTCAAATTGGTGCTGACGAATCATGCCGCGGGTATCGCGGCCATAGCTGCCGGCCTCGGAGCGGAAGCAGGGTGAGTGGCAGACCAACTTAATGGGCAGCTGCGCCTCTTCGACAATTTCGTCGCGGTAAATATTGGTCACGGGCACTTCGGCGGTGGGAATCAAATAAAAGCCGCGGTCGTCGGTGAGCTTAAATAAATCCTCTTCAAATTTTGGCAGCTGGCCAGTGCCGAATAGCGAATCGCGGTTGACGATAAAAGGCACATTCACTTCTTCGTAACCATGGGCGCCCGTGTGGGTGTTCAGCATAAATTGCGCCAGGGCGCGGTGCAGGCGCGCCAGGTCGCCGCGCAGTACCGCAAAGCGGGTGCCGGTAATTTTGGTGGCCACTTCAAAGTCCAGGCCGCCGAGGTTTGCGCCCAGGTCTACATGGTCCACCACCGGAAAATCAAATTGGCGCGGCGCGCCCCAGCGGCGTACCTCCACGTTGTCTTCATCACTTTTGCCTTCGGGCACTTCAGCAGCGGGAATATTGGGTATGGCTTTAACAAACTCATCCCATTCCGCCTGGATGTTTTGCAGCTCCACTTCGGCGCCGGCCAGTTGTTGCTTGATGGCGTCTACTGCTTGCATCATGGGGGTTACATCTTCGCCTGCCTGCTTGGCCTTGCCTATGCCTTTGGAAATGGCGTTGCGCTCGGCCTGCAGGTTTTCAGTTTTAACCTGGATATCTTTGCGCTTTTCTTCCAATGACTGGATTTTTGCCACATCCAATTCATAGCCGCGTTTTGCCAAACCATTTGCCACCTCTTGGGTAGCGGTGCGAAGTAATTTTGAATCCAACATGATGATCTAATTTTCTATATTAAAGTTAAAAATCTTATCCGTAGCCCGTATGGAGCCTAGCGGAATACGGGGAGACACCACACAAAACACACCCCGTATTTCGTTACACTCCATAGGGGCCACACCTAAAATAATTTTTGGGCCAAGGCCATACCAACAAAGGCAAACAACAAACCCAGGATCACCGAGCTGCTGGCATAAGCCAGTGCATTAAACACATGCCCTTCTTGCCACAGCTGCAATATTTCCAGTGAAAAAGCCGAGAAAGTCGTAAAACCACCTAACAGGCCCGTGATAAAAAACAAACGCCACTCGGCAGACAAACTGGTTTTTTCTACCAGCAACACATAGGCGATACCAATGAGCAAAGACCCCAACAAATTCACCACAAAGGTGCCCAATGGGAAACGGTAATTGAGCAGCGGGGTTAAATAGCCAACCGCAGCGAACCTGAGTACAGAACCCAGCGCACCCCCCAAGGCAATTGCCAACCACTGCATCATTTTTTGTACCGTTGGTTTTTACTTTGCTGGTCCAACTCGCGCAAGTGCGCCAATTTTTCCTGAATTTTTAATTCCAAACCGCGCTCTACCGGCTGGTAGTAACGCGCCTTGGCAATATCTTCCGGCAAGTAATTTTCACCGGCGGCATAGGCACCAGGTTCGTCGTGGGCATAGCGGTACTGCGCACCATAATCCATGCTTTTCATCAGCTTGGTAGGGGCATTGCGCAAATGCAGGGGCACATCGTAAGCCGGTTGGGCGCGCACATCGGCCATCACTTGGTTGAAGGCATTATACACAGCATTGCTTTTGGGGGCGCAGGCGAGATACACCACCGCCTGGGCAATGGCCAGCTCACCTTCGGGGCTGCCCAAGCGCTCTTGCACATCCCAGGCAGCCAGGCACAGTGGCAGTGCACGCGGGTCGGCATTGCCTATATCTTCACTGGCCATGCGCACTACCCGGCGGGCGATATAAAGCGGGTCGCAGCCGCCATCGAGCATGCGCGCCAACCAATAGAGCGCGCCATCGGGCGATGAGCCGCGCACCGATTTATGCAGCGCCGAGATTTGCTCGTAAAACAAATCGCCGCCTTTATCGAAGCGGCGCACATCGGCCGCCAGCACTTCGGCCAACACCGCCTGGTTAATTACCAGGCTGCCATCGGCCTGCTCCTGGGCTAAATCGGCGGCAATCTCCAAAAGGTTGAGGGATTTGCGGGCATCGCCATCGGCGGCCAGTGCCAGGCTGGCAAGGACTTCCTCATCTATTTGCAGGCCGGATTTACCCAGGCCGCGTTCGCTATCGGCCAATGCCTGGCGCATCACCTGTTTTAACTGTTCCGTTTGCAAACCGCGCAGCACATACACACGGCAGCGCGACAGCAGTGCGTTATTTAATTCAAACGAGGGGTTTTCGGTGGTGGCGCCAATAAAAATAAAGGTGCCATCTTCCACATAGGGCAAAAAAGCATCCTGTTGCGATTTATTGAAGCGATGCACTTCGTCGACAAACAAAATGGTTTTGCGCCGGGTGCTGATGCGCTCCTGCTCCGCCGCCGCCACCGCCGCGCGAATTTCCTTAATACCCGCCATCACCGCCGACAGGGTTTCAAAACGGGCATCGGCCTGCTCGGCAAATAATTTGGCGAGGGAGGTTTTGCCCACCCCCGGCGGCCCCCACAAAATCATCGAATGCAATTGGCCGCGGCTGATAGCCTCGCGCAGCGGCTTGCCGGGGGCGAGCAGATGCTCCTGGCCGATGTAATCGTCTAGGTTGCGCGGGCGCATACGCGCCGCCAGTGGCTGGTAGGCGGGCGTTGAGGAGCCGAATAGATCCGCCATAAATCAGTTCTTGATAATTTCGGTGCCGGTGGGCGGAATGAAATAAAACTTCTCTTCTGGCAGCGGCTGGTTGCGTTTGAGTTGGCTAAGTTGACAGCGGGTGATTTGGCCAAGGGAATCCTCGATCACGAACTCGGTTAACTCGCCGGCGTTAAACACCAGCACCAATTGCTGGAACAAGCCCTCGGTGACCTTGGGGGTCAGGGTAAATTGCTCGCTGCTGCCATTAGCTTTGCGCGTGATGGTGAAATTTTTGCGCAGCTTTTCTACATCTTCACTGAGCAAAAGTGCCGGAGTTTCGCGCAGGTCGTCGCTGAACTCGCGGATATTCACTGTCTCCAGATCCGGGTCGTACAGCCAAATGTTTTTGTTGTTGGATACCAGCAGCTGGGGCATAGGCTGGGTGGTGTTCCAATAAAACTTGCCGGGGCGCATCAACATAAAATCGCCGCTGCTCTGCTCCTGGATTTGCCCTTCAGCATCGCTGAGGGTTTGGCTGAACTGGCCTTGCAGGCTGTTCATGGCATCCAGGTTTTTGCGCAGCTGGTTGGCTGCCTGGTCGTCTGCCGCCACTGCCATGTATGAACAACATATCGCCACCAGGGCGGTACAAAAAGCTCTAAAACGCATAGGAATTCCTGCCGGGAGTGAGTGGAAGCCCATACTAGGGCTTGCCGTGTGAATTTAAGTTTAACGCCAGGGCAATCCCGTTGGGGATTAGTGGCCGCCGCCCACCAACACTTCGCGGTTGCCATTGTGGCCAGCGGATGAAACCACCCCGGCCGCTTCCATGGTGTCGATCAGGCGCGCGGCGCGGTTGTAACCAATACGCAGTTTGCGCTGTACCGCCGAGATAGAGGCCTTGCGCGATTCAATGACAAATTGCACCGCCTCGTCGTAAAGCGCATCGCCTTCGCCCTCGCCGTCTTCACCACCTTCGCTGGGCAGGCCGGGCACCGGAATGGAGTTGTTGTCGTCGTCGGTAATGCCGTCGATATATTGCGGCTCGCCGCGCTTCTTCCAATCTGCCACCACCTTGTGCACCTCGTGGTCATCGACAAAGGCGCCGTGGACGCGGATGGGCACGCTGGTGCCCGAAGGCAGGTAGAGCATATCGCCGTGGCCGAGCAATTGTTCGGCACCGCCCTGGTCGAGGATGGTGCGCGAATCGATTTTGGAAGATACCTGGAAGGCAATGCGCGTGGGCACGTTGGCCTTGATCAAACCGGTGATAATGTCCACCGAGGGGCGCTGGGTGGCAAGGATCAAATGGATACCCGCCGCACGGGCTTTTTGCGCGATACGGGCGATCAGCTGCTCCACTTTTTTCTTGTCGACAATCATCATCATGTCGGCAAATTCGTCGATCACCACCACGATAAACGGCAGGGCTTCCAGATCCGGCGCTGTGGCCACTTCGGCACCGGCTTCGTAGTTGTCTTCGGGTTTAAACAGCGGGTCTTTAATCGGCTCGCCCGCCTTAAGGGCATCTTCCACTTTGCGGTTAAAACCGGCGAGATTGCGCACACCCAGTGCCGACATCAATTTATAGCGGCGCTCCATTTCGCCCACACACCAGCGCAGGCCGTTGGAGGCATCTTTCATATCGGTGATTACCGGGGTGAGCAAATGGGGGATGCCCTCGTACACCGACAGCTCCAGCATCTTGGGGTCAACCAGAATCAGCCGCACCTCTTTGGGCGTGGATTTGTACAGCAGGCTGAGCAGCATCACGTTAACACCCACAGATTTACCCGAGCCGGTGGTACCCGCCACCAACAGGTGCGGCATCTTGGCCAGGTCGGCCACTACCGGCTGGCCCGAAATATCGTGCCCCAAGGCCATGGTGAGGGGCGACTTGGCGTGGTCGTAAGCTTCGGATGAGATCACCTCCGACAGGCGCACCATTTCGCGGTGGGCGTTGGGGATTTCCACTCCCATTACCGATTTGCCGGGGATGACTTCCACCACCCGCACCGACACCACCGCCAGGGAGCGGGCCAGGTCTTTGGCCAGGCCGGAAATGCGGCTGGCCTTGATACCCGGCGCCGGTTGGATTTCAAAACGGGTAACCACCGGCCCCGGCTGCACCGACACCACTTCTATATCTATGCCGAAATCCTTGAGCTTTAGCTCCAGCATGCGCGACATGGCCTCGAGGGATTCCTTGGAATAGCCTTTATCGCTGCGCTTGTCGGCGGGATCGAGCAGGTTGAGCGGCGGCAACTGCCCCACCGCCGGCTCCAGGGATTCAAACAGTGAGGGCTGTTTTTCTTTTTCGATGCGGGGGCTGGGCGCCGGTTTCTTTTTCGGCGGCTCGGCGATAATCACCGGCGCCACCCGCTTGGCTTCCACCTTGGCGTGCTGCTCGATCACCTCGCGGCGGTGCTCCTGGGCCTTAACGGCGATCAGCTTCTCCTGGCGCTGGCGCTGGTACTGCTGCCACTTTTCACTGGCCTTGGCGATACCAACCAGCGTCCAGCGGCCCAGGTCCTCCATCAACTTCAACCAGGAAATATCGGTGAAGATGGTCATGCCCACCAGGAACAGCGCCAGCATCAGCAGGGTGCCGCCGGTATAGCTAAAGGCGCCGTAAATCCACTCCGCCATATGGGCGCCCAAAAGGCCGCCGTTGGAATAAGGCAGTACCGACTCGCCCTCGCTGTAGTGCATGGCCGCTATGGCAGTGCCCGCTACCATTACCAACAGCAAACCCGCCGTGCGCAGGCCCACAAATAGCCAATCAAACTCCCGCTGGCCGGTGCGGTCGCGCAATACCAGCCAGGCGCGGTAGGCAATCATTACCGGGAATAAATAGGCCATATAGCCAAACAGCGAGAAAAACACATCCGCCAGCCAGGCGCCGAAAGGGCCACCGGCGTTTTCCACTATTTCGTCATCACCTGTGTGCGACCAACCCGGGTCGGAAGGGTCGAAGGTCAGCATCGCCATCAACAAATACAGGCACAGGGCGCCCAAACCAATAAGTGCCCCCTCTTTAAGCAGGCGCACCAGCAAGTTAGAGGTGTGTTCGGCAGGAGGAGCCTTTCGTGATGCATTCGCAGGTTTCAATGGTGTAATCCCATGGTGTTATTGGCACTGGGGCACTGTGCCGTTAGCAGTCAATCTATAGTGCGTTAGCACTCACTAAGAGGTGGGTATTGTAATTACTGGAGCCGGATTTACCACCGGCTAAATTATTTGTCGCCCCAGTGGCGCGGGCGCGCCTGTTGGCGCTGCCGGGCGGCGGCCAGGATCTGCGCCTGCTGCTCGCGGCTGGCACTGCCCCAACGGGTGATCTCCGCCAGGCTGCGGCCGCAACCCAGGCAAATATCCTGGTCGTCCAGGCAACAGTTGCGCACGCAGGGGGATGGCAGGGGTTGAGCCTCAGTCATAGCCTTAAATCTTTATCGCAAAAGTGAATAAATAATACAAAACATCAATTATTTTGTCTGACAAGCAGCTTTAATAAGAAAGCCTATCAATGGCTCATCTACACTCAGGAAGCAAGGTGCCATGTCCGCCCGGGTTGTATTGGCGGAATATTCTCAAGGGTTATGGATATCGAGAAACATGCAGAGTATCACGGCTAGCGCTCCCAACCGCCAACCACTGCTGTGGGGAGTATCGCTCCTTCTTATTCTCACCGGCCTGGTTGTCGCCCTAAGCTGGCTCAATGCCCGGCTCCTGGCGGCCATCTACCCCTACGCTACCCTGATGGCGTTTAACACGGCCCTGGGCTTTATTGCCACCGGGCTGGGGCTAATGGCCATTATGCGCAGCCAGCGCCATGCGCTCCTGGCTATTTGCCTAAGCCTGCTGCTGCTGGGATTGCTAACCCTGCTGGATCTGGTTGCCGGCCTGCCCTTCAATACCGTCGGCTGGTTCGAGTTTATGCTCCGCGAACCGCCGCCACAGCACCAACCCATGTCGCCCACCACCGCAGCGGCTTTTATGCTCTCCGGCTTGGCCCTGGCCGCCGCCGGGAAACGCCAGGGCTATGCCAGCATCATCGCCTGCTTGCTTGGGGCGCTAATTATGTTCATCGCCCTGGTGGGCATTTTGGGGCGAGGTTTCGACATGCTGCCCCAATTTACCTGGCTGGGTATCAAAATGGCGCCCCACACAGCGGCGGGCTTTTTGCTCCTCGGCTTTGGTTTGATTTGGCTGTGCCAGGCAGCCGCTGTTTTGGCCTTCAACCGCTTGAGGTTTTTTTACCGCCTGCTTACCGGTTTTGTGTTTATGGGCCTGCTGTTCCTGTTTATCGGCTCACTCAGCATGTTGCAAATCGGCAGCGTTGCCTCACTCACCCAACAGCTGTACCAGCAGCCACTGCAAATCCAAAATGCCGCTGAGCGCATTAACAGCCAAATAGCGCAGCTCAACCGCGAACTGAAAAATATCGCTGTGGCACCGGAGCGCTATCCCTACCAACAGATCCCCGCACTGCTCGACAACAGCCGCGCGCAAATGCAGGCAGATCTGCAGCAAATCGCACAGCTTTCCAGCAGCCCACTACTAGCACAACTGCAAAGCCAGTTCGCCCAGTGGCAAACGCAAATCCTCAGCAGCTACACCGCCATCAACCGCGGCGATATAGCGGCCTACCGCAACCAGCTGCTGCAGCAAATCCAACAGACCGCCATAACCCTGGAAAACTTGTGCAGCCAGTTGTCGCAACAAGCGCAACAGGACATGCAAAACCTGGATCTACAAGCCAATAAAGCCAAGCAGCAGGCAATCAACCTGATGAGCCTGGTGGTGTGCGGCCTGCTGTTGATCGGCGTAGCCATTGCCGCCCTTATCAGCCGCAGCCTCAACTGGCAGCTGGATGCCATACGCACCACCATGCTCGCCATTGCCGAAGACAAACACCAGGTGCCCATCCCCTTCCTGGAGCATCCCCATGAAATTGGCGATATGGCCAAAACCCTGGCGATATTTGCCCGCAACAATGAAGAGCGCCACAACTACGCCCAATTGCTATTGCAACACCAACAGGATCTGGAAGGGATTAATCGCCGCCTGAGCCAAACCAACAAGGAACTGGAAACCTTTGCCTATGTTGCCTCCCACGATTTGAAATCGCCGCTGCGCGGCATTTCCCAGTTATCCGGTTGGATTGAAGAAGACCTCAGCAGTGGTGACACCGAAGAATTAACGAAACACACCGCCATGATGCGCAACCGCATTGCCCGCATGGAAAAATTACTGGACGACTTATTGGTGTTCTACCGCGCCGGCAAAACCGACGGCAACCTGAGCCAGGTAGACGTAGCCCAGATGGCACAAGAGCTGTTCGATATCCACAACAACA
>CAMLRI010000068.1 GCA_946482385.1 uncultured Cellvibrio sp. | reverse complement strand
GGATTTTGGTGCGCGAATGGGGCGCGGGGCGCAGGCGCAGTACATGGGGATAAAGGCTGGTGAGGCGATCGAATCGGTAGAGGGTTTTATGGTGGATCGCAACGCGAATAGCCATGGGTGCTGCCTTCCTATTACCGATGGGTTGCTGGGTGAATTGCTGTGTATATTGCCGGGTGTAATGGGTTTTACTGTTAACAACTGGTGCGTGTGAGTATGCGCCTGTTTAAAAACGGGGCAAGGCATTATGGTGGCGGAGTGTTACAAGCCCTGTGCTGCCCCGGCATAGGGAACCGAGCAATAAGCGCACCACAGATACACAACGAGTTATCCACTGGGGTTTATACTGCCTTCACTTGTACCGGGAATCGTGAAATTACCATGTTGAAAATTGTGCAAAATTGGGTCGACCGCTACTTCTCCAACGAAGAGGCGCTGCTGCTGCTGTTGATTATTGCCAGCGTGCTTATCGCCATGCTCTCCCTGGGGCAGGTGCTGGCACCCATGGTGGCGGCCATCATCATCGCGTTTTTAATGCAGGGCATGGTGCAGCGGTTGCGCACCTGGGGGGTGCCCCACGGCCTGGCGGTGAGCCTGGCTTTTAGCTTGTTGGTGCTGTGCCTGGTGGCTTTGCTACTGGTGGTGATGCCGATTATTTGGACGCAATCGGTGCGTTTTTTCGGCGAGCTGCCGCAGATGGTGATTGAGGGCCAGGCGCTGCTGCTGGGTTTGCCGGAAAAATACCCGCAGCTGATTAACGAGCGCCAGTTGGAGCAGCTGTTTGCCAGTATGACGACCGAGCTGAGCAGCATTGGCCAGCAGCTGCTGAGCTTTTCGCTCACCAGTGTGCCGCTGCTGATCGGCCTGCTGATCTATTTGATTTTGGTGCCTATTCTGGTGTTCTTTTTTTTAAAGGACAGCCAGCAAATCCTGGCCTGGTGCGCGCGCTTTTTGCCCCGGCAGCGGCCGATGATGTCCCGCGTGTGGCGCGAAATGAACCAGCAGTTTGCCAACTATGTGCGCGGCAAGGTGATTGAAATCCTGATTGTGGGCGCTGTGTCCTATGTGGTGTTTGCGCTTATGGGGCTTAACTACGCCGCGCTCCTGGCCATAGCGGTGGGCTTGTCGGTGGTGATCCCCTACATAGGGGCGGCAGTGGTGACCCTGCCGGTGGCGCTGGTGGCTTATTTCCAATGGGGCTGGTCGGCATCGTTTATTTATTTGATGCTGGCCTACGGCGTTATCCAGGCGCTGGATGGCAATGTGCTGGTGCCGCTGCTGTTTTCCGAAGCGGTCAACCTGCACCCGGTGGCGATTATCCTGGCGGTATTGGTGTTCGGCGGCCTCTGGGGTTTTTGGGGGGTGTTTTTTGCCATCCCCCTGGCAACCCTGGTGAAGGCGATCCTCTACGCCTGGCCTATTGCGGTGCGGGAGCAAAGCCAGGCCAATGCCCTGGAGGTATCCCCCTAGGGCGCGGCTTAAGGGCGCCCCAGGAGGGAGGTTTTTGGTTAGGTTGCCGGGATAGAGTGCCGGATAGAGCTCTGGGATAGAGTAGCCCGGTATAGATACCGGGTTAGGCGTCGCTTGGCGGAATAAAGCCAACCGGCGGCAACTGCAAAAAGGCCTCCACAATCAGCCGATCCCAGGAGCGGGTGAGGTAGCGTAAGTAATCGTTATCGGCGTCGAACAGGCTGTGCTGCATCTGGAAGCTGTCGCTGGCGTAGCTGATTAATTCAATCGGCGGGCCGACCGTGAGGTTGGAGCGCATGGTGGAATCCATGGACACCAGGGCGCAGAGCGCGGCTGTATCCAGGCCGGTTTCCGGCTTGAGGATGCGGTCGAGGATCGGTTTGCCGTATTTGCTCTCGCCAATCTGCAAGTAGGGGGTGTGGCCCGAGGTGGTGATGTGGTTGCCCTGGGGGTAAATCAGGTTCACCGAGGGCGCTTCCTGGCCAATTTGGCCACCCAGTAAAAAACTCGCCTCAAAGCTCACATTGGTGTTGTTGTGGGCGTGCTTCTCCTGAATGGCAACACTGATCTCGCCGACATAATCGGCGGCTTCATCCAGGCTTTCCAGGGTGGCCAGGCTGGGTTGGGCGCCGTCTTTGATGTCTTTGCGCAGGCGCGCAATCACCGCTTGGGTGGTGGCCAGGTTGCCTGCCGACATAATCACCAACTGGCGCTGGGGGCTTATGTTGAAGTGATACATCTTGCCGTAGGTGCTGACCTGATCCACACCGGCATTGGTGCGGGAATCGGAACAGAACACCAGGCCGGCATCCACTTTAATCGCAACGCAGTAAGTCATGGCAGTGCTCGGGCAAAAAAGGGCGGTTAGGTTAAAAGTAGCCCCCCTGAGCGTCAAGGTAAAAATACCCCGCCATAGCTTGGCGATAATTGGCGCGCAAATTAGCGCTATAAATTCGCTTGGTTGGGCGAAACAGAGTATAAAGTCCTGCCCTTATTACCCCTGCACAGCAATCTCGGTCAACAGCGATTCTGTCATCAGCCGGATAGGGATTTACACACAACAGGCCAGTATTTGGTCAATAGATAACATGCAAAAGGATGACTTATGAAAAAGCCCCTCCTCGCCACCCTGGGTGTGGCCATCGCCTACGCGGGTGCCGCTTGGTATACCGGTTATGTGGGTGAGCAAAAATTCAATGAACAATTGGCCCTGAGCCAGCAACAATCTGCCGCCAGCGGCATGGTGGTTGAAAAGGTCAAATACCAGCGCGGTATCTTCACCAGCCAGGTGGAGTTGGCCATCAAGCCAATAAGCGCCCTTATGCCCCTGCAACAGGTCACCATGACCAGCAGCGCCCAACACGGCCCCTTGCTGTTTGGCAAAGGCCTGGGCGTGGGTTTGTTTGATATGAATAGCGAGATCAAAATCCTCCTGCGCGACGAGCAGCTCAACAGCGAACTGCAAGCGGCCATTGGCGATAAGCTGGGCAAGATCCACACCCGCGCCTACCTGGATGCCAGCTACGACGGTGTATGGGATGTGGCGGCCATCGAAGAGAAAAATGACAAGGTTAGCTTCACCATGCAGCCTTCCAGCCTGACCTTTAGCGGCAAGCTGGATTCCCTGAGCGGCAAGGGCACCCTCAACATAGGTGCTATAGAAGTTGCCGGCCAGGATGGCACCAACCTGACCGTTAGCCCCATGACTGGCGATTTCAGCGTGGACAACCTGGAGCCGGGGCTGAATATCACCAATATGCAATTGGCGATGCCCGAACTGAAAGGCACCAATAACCAGGGCGTTCCCTTTGCCCTGGAGGGCGTGACCCTGGCGCAAATTCAGGCGCTGAATAACGACAAGGTCGACACCCAGGTGAAACTGGATATGGCCAAGCTGGTTGGCCCGGTGGTGGTGGAAAAGGGTTACTACCACATCAGCATTAACCAGATTGATAAGGCGGCCATTAAGTCCATGAGCGAATCCATGGCCCAGGCGGCGGGGGTGACTGATCCCCAAGCGCTGCAAATGGTGTACTTGCAAATGTTCACCCAGGCCCTGCCGCTGCTGTTGCAAGACGGCCTGGCCATGCAACTGGCCATGGGCGCAGAGTTTATGGGCGGCAAGTCGGAGGCCCAGTGGGATATCAAATATGTACCGCCAGCCGATGGCAAAAGCCTGATGCAACTGCAAGGTGCCGATGCCTATATCAAACTGGTAGACAGCGACCTGTTGGTGAAAGCGCCTGCCGGCCTGTTGCAGGCCACCCCGGCCAGCAGCATGGTGGGCACCTATGTGATGGAAGAAGATGGCTACTATGTGCTGAAAGCCACACTTAAAAACGGTGAGCTGGTGGTAGGTAATACCCCGGTGCCGCCGGAGCAGTGGATGGGTGCCCTGTCGAGCATGATGATGTTGGCCCAGGCTGGCCAGCAGCCTTCCGAGGAAGAGGCCGCTATGCAGGCTGAAGTGGCCGAGGAAGCGGAGCTGATGCAGGAAGAAGAAACTGAGATGGCAGTGGATTAAGCGCTATCAATTCACGCCCACAAAAAAGCCCCTTCACGGGGCTTTTTTGTGGGCGTTAGTTTTTCGGGTATTAACCTGGTTTGCGCATATGCACATCCATTTGCGGAAAGGGAATGCTAATGCCGTTGTCATCAAAGGCTTGCTTAATGGCTTCGGTCAGGGCGAATTTAACGTCCCAAAAATCTTCAGCCTTCACCCAGGGGCGCACATAAAAATTCACACTGCTGGCGCCCAGCTCACCCACGGCAATCAGGGTTTCCGGGTCTTTGAGCACGCGCTCATCGGCGGCTACTACCTGGGTAATAATGTCGCGCGCTTTTTTCATGTCGTCGCCATAGCCAATGCCAAACACCATATCGATACGGCGGGTGCCCATGGCGGAGTAATTGATGATATTGCTGCTGTAAATGGAGCCGTTGGGAATAATCACCAGCTTGTTGTCGCCGGTGTGCAAGGTGGTGGAGAAAATACCGATTTTGTCGATGATTCCGGCAGTGCCGGCGGCCTCAACAAAGTCGCCGCCTTTAAAGGGGCGGAAGATCAGCAGCATAAAACCGGCGGCAAAGTTTTGCAGTGAGCCCTGCAGTGCCAGGCCAATGGCCAGGCCGGCGGCACCCAGCACCGCGATCACCGAATTGGTGTTAACCCCCAGTTGATCCAGCGCCGCCACTATCACAAACACCAGCAGCAGGGCGTTGACCAGCGACTGGGTAAAGTTCACCAAAATCTTGTCCAGTTTGGTGTGGCTGAGCACCTTGCCCAGCACCCGTGCAATCAATTTGGCGACCATCTGGCCAATCAGGAAAATGGTCAGCGCAATCAGAATTTTTACACTCCAGGGCGCAATAAATTTGTCGTAAAAGGCGAGCAATTCGGCTTGGTTTATATCGAACATAAAAACCTCTTTTCCGTGATTGATAAAAGAATGGGCTTCTGCGGTGTGGCGGGGATTGGCGAGTGGGGCAAATGCCAGGGCCAGTTTATGGCCCCGGCGTGACAGGCTAGTTAATAGCGCCGGTAGTGCGAACCCGCTTGCTGCCTTTGGCCACAGCGGTTTTGCGCGCGGCGGCGCGCTGTTTTAGTTGGGCGTCAATCAGGTTTTTGGCGGCAATTAAAAAGCCCACCACAATAAAGGCGCCGGGAGGCAGCAGGGCAAAAATCACATTGGGGTAATCGGCACCAAAAATATTCAGCTGCCAGCTGCGCGCGGCCTCACCAAAAATCAAATGCATATCGGCAAACACATGGCCGGTGCCGAGCAGTTCGCGCACTGCGCCTACGGCGAGCAGTACCAGCATAAAACCCAGGCCCATCATAAAGCCGTCCACCGCGGCGGGCAGGAGTTTGTTTTTGCTGGCAAAAGCATCGGCGCGGCCCAGCACGGCGCAGTTGGTCACGATAAGTGGAATAAATAAGCCGAGAATTTGGTATAGCTCGTAGGTAAAGGCTTTCATCAGCAGCTCGGTGCAGGTGACCGCTGAGGCGATAATCATCACAAACGCCGGCAGGCGCACGGCATCGCTCACCTGGTGGCGAATCAGCGATACCACCGAGTTGGAAATCAGCAACACCAGCAGCGTGGCCAGGCCCAGGCCCAGGGCATTAACCACGGTGGAGCTGACCGCCAGCAGCGGGCACAGGCCCAGCAGTTGCACCAGCGCCGGGTTGTTGCTCCACAAACCTTTTTCGGTAATTTCGCGGTAATTCACATCGCTCATGGTTGATACCTCATTGGCTGCCGGCCGTGTTGGCGGGGGCATCGCTAAACAGGCTTTGCTGGTTCGCAGCGACAAATTCCAGCACGCGTTTTACTTGCCCCACCATGGCGCGCGGGGTGATGGTGGCGCCGGCAAATTGATCGAAGACGCCGCCATCTTTTTTCACTTTCCAGTCTTCCAGTACCGGCACCTGCAAACTCTTGCCGTTAAAACTGAGTATCCACTGGTGTTTTTTCAATTCGATTTTATCGCCCAGGCCGGGGGTTTCCTTGTGTTGCAGTACCCGCACGCCGGCAATGCTGCCATCGCGGTTCACGCCCACAATCAGGCGTATATCCCCCGAGTAACCGTCGTGGGCGACGGCGGGAATAATCAGTGCAGAAATCTCGCCATTCTGGCGCGCGCGGTGGATTTTGCTCTCGCCATCGGCCCCCAGGGGTTGCCAGGCGGATTCCGGCACGGGGATGGTGTCGGTGAGCAGATCGTTGTCGTGGGCGCTGGGTGGTATCACCTCATACAGGGCGCGCTGTTGTGCGGCGCGCTCGGCGGCGGCGATGCGGTCCTTGGTGCCCAGGTTGGTCAGCGCCAGGGTGGCGGCCGTGGCCAGGGCAAAGGCACCCAGCAACAGGCTGTTTTTGCTAATGGATTGGCCGAGCATCAGTGGCCTCCTTCGCGCGGGCTGCTGTCGGTGGCGCGGCGCGGCTTTTTATGGCCGTAGGTGCGCGGGGTGGTGTAGTAGTCGATAAAGGGCGCGGCGAAGTTCATCAGCAGCACCGCAAAGGCAACACCGTCCGGATAGCTGCTGCCCCAGGCGCGGATCACATAAACCAGTACCCCGATCAGGGCGCCATAGACCATACGGCCTTTGGTGCTCACAGCGGAGCTGACCGGGTCGGTCACAATAAAAAACGCGCCCAGCATGGTGGCGCCGGTGAGCAGGTGGAAAATCGGTGAGCCGGCGGATTGGGAGCTGCCGCTGTCGTAAAACAAGGTGGCCATTAAGGCCAGGGCCAGCAGCATGGAAACCGGGGCGTGCCAGGTGTAAACCTTTTTGTAGAGCAGGTAGATACCGCCGGCCAGGAAACCCAGGTTGACCCATTCCCAGCCGACGCTGGCCCAGCGGCCCTGGCCCAGCAGTGGCTGTTGTTGGTAGAGGTCATTGAGCGTTAGCCCCTGGTTTTGCTTGACCAGATCCAGGGCGGTGGCGGCACTGTAGCCATCAATGGGGGCGCCAAAAAATACCTTGTCCAGGGTCGCCAGCAGGCTGGGCAGGGCCTGGCCATCGGCCAACAGCGGTTGGGGGGCGGCCCATTGGGTCATCTCTACCGGGAAGGACACCAGCAGCAGGGCATAGGCCACCATGGCAGGGTTAAAGGGGTTAAAGCCCATGCCGCCATAGAGCTGTTTGGCGAGGATGATGGCAATAAAGCTGCCACTCACCACCAGCCACCAGGGGCAGTAGGGAGGCAGGGACACGCCGATCAACACCCCTGTGACCAGGGCGCTAAAGTCGCGCAGGTAAAAAGCCACCGGGCGCTGGCGCAGTTTGATCGCTATTGCCTCAAAAGCGATGCAGCTGATGCAGGCCAGCAGCAGGTTAACCAGTACCCCTGGGCCAAAAAAATAAGTGAGCGCGACTATGCCGGGAATACAGGCGTAAACCACCAGCAGCATCAGCCGCCCGGTGCGGTTGTTGCCCTGGGCATGGGGCGAGGTGATATTCAGTAATGCCATCAGGCCATCTCGTTCAGTTTTTCTTCCAACTTGCTTACGCCAGTGCGGAAAGCTTCGATATTGGGGTCATTGTCGGCCTCGGCCTTGGCCAGGCGCTCGCGGGCTTTTTGCAGCCGGTTGTGCAGGGATTGCAATTGCTCGGCGCGCTTTTCCTCGTCGCTCATGGTCGCCATGGCGGCGGCCTTGGCTTTGGCCTTTTCGATGGCAGCCTGGGCGGCCGACTGCTCGGCGGTCTCAGCGGCCGCAGGTGTTGCTTCGGCGACCGGCGCCGGTGCCTCGGTAATCCCCAGGGCTTTTAACTCAGCCTCGGCTTCGGCAATTTTCTCGCGCAGTTTCTGCGCTCCCTGTTCCAGGGCATCCAGGTTGGCGTTGCCATCGGCCTTGGCGGCGGCGATTTTTTCCTCGGCTTTGGCCAGGCGGCCGCGCAGGGATTCCAGGTTGGCGCGCGCCTTATCTTCCGGCGACATGGTCAGCTTGGCCTGGGCGCGGGCGATGGCGGCGGCAACCGGGTCGCTGCTGTCGATTGTTGCTGCAGATGTTGCCGCTGCTGCCGTTGCTGTTTGGCCGGCCATAAACTCGGCGAGTTTTTTCTCAGCCTCGGCGACTTTTAACTCGGCCTGCTTGATGCGCGCCTTTTGTTTTTCCAGCTGCTCATCCGTAATGCTGGCCCCCGCTTCGTTGGGCACCAGGGGTTTTTGCGCGAATTCCAGGCCGTTTTTGGCGGCGGCCAAACTAGCGAAATCCGCATCGTTGTCGAAAGCGAGCACGTGTCAGACGAGGCGACGGTCTGGCTGTCGAAAGACATCGCGCGCCGCATCGAGAACGAGCTCCAGTACCCGGGCCAGATCAAGGTCACGGTCATCAGGGAGACTCGCGCCGTT
>CAMLRI010000067.1 GCA_946482385.1 uncultured Cellvibrio sp. | reverse complement strand
TTCTAACAGCGCATCGGCAAAACCTTGCAGCGCTGGCTTGGCTTGGAAGTTATCGTCAAACAACAGCGGAAATTCCCGCGCGCTGCTGGTGTTAAGCCAGCTGTCGGCATCCCAAATTCCCCACACCGTAATACCGCCGCGCTGCGCCGCGGGCACAGCGCGCAAATAGGCCGCGATGATTTGGTAATAGCGCTGCTTTTGCGCTGCCGCCGCAGCGGCAGTGAGGCTGGTGTACACCGGCAGCGATGAGTTGTAGGGATTGTTAACGCGCACATCCAGCTCGGTAATTTTTACCTTCAAGCCGCGCTGCGCCACCGCGCGGAAAGACGCTTCGATATTGGCGATACTCGGCCAATCCGGCAGCACGTGCATTTGAAAACCCACACCATTAATAGGCACGCCGCGCGCCAACATGCCGTCGACCATGTTGAGCAAATTGGTAGTTTTGGCGCTGTTGGTTTCGATGTTGTAATCGTTGTAATAAAGATCGGCGGAAGCATCGGCCGCGCGCGCATGAATAAACGCCTGGTCGATATAAGCCGCACCGAGTTTTTGATAAAAAATCGAATTGCGATAACCGTTCACCGCGCTGCTATCGCCGTTTTCCGCCAGGGCCTCATTCACCACATCCCAACTGGGCAGCTTGCCGGCAAAATGCGCCGCAATGGTTTGCACATGGGCCTTGAGCATCGCCGACCAATCGCCGCTGTAATTTTTCATCCAGCTGGGCACCTGGTAATCGGAATGCCAAATCAAGGTGTGGCCATGCAGGCTTAAACCATTGGCCTGGGCAAAAGCCAACAGTGCATCGGCCTGTACAAAGTTGTAGGTATTTTCCGCCGGGTGCAGGTAACTCATTTTCATAATGTTGCCGGCAGTCAGCTGGTTGAAATGCGCCAGCACTATGGCCTGTTGTTGCGCGCTGGTACTGCTATTGAGCAGGCTGTTGGTTTCGCTGCCGGCATTCACCGCCACGCCAATGGGAAAATTCGCCAGGCTTTTCAAACTGGCAACTGCCACAGAGCTGCTGCTCGATGAATTGCTAATAGCCGAACTGCTGCTCGATGAACTGCTGCTGGCAAGTGAACTAAGGGAGGAGGCGCTGGATGCCGCACCCACAATGCCATAGGGCGCCGGCTGGGCGGCACAGGTGCTGCGGGAAATACAGCTCTGCTGATTTTCCCAACCCCAGCCAGATGCCGTAGCCGCGCACAGGGGATAAAAACTGCCGTACCAATTGCAGCGCTCTGCCAGGGCAAGCGAACTGCTGGATGAGCTGATTGATGAATTGGCGGATGAACTGATTGCCGAGCTGCTCATCGCACTGGAGCTGGTCGCCACACTGGAACTACTGGCAGGCAGCGATGAAAAACTGCTGCTGGAACTGGCCACGGAATTGCAAATAGCGCCGATTAATTCCGGCACTTCGGCGCTGCCGCCATTTTTATCCAGCTGCACACCAAAACTTACCGATTGGCCAGGAGCGATATTGCCATTCCAATTCAAGTTGGCTGCTGTGTAGGGGTTGCTGCCACTGATAGCGGCATTCCAACTATTGCTAATACTGTTGTTGCTATAACCCCAATTCAAGCTCCAGCCCTGAATGGGGCTGCTGGTGTTATTGGCAATCGTAATAGTGGCGGTTAAGCCGCTGTTCCATTCATTGCTGATGACATAACTGCACACCGCTGCCTGGGCCGATGCTGTGGCCAACAACCACCCGCATCCGGCGATCAGCCAGCGGCAAAAAAATTTGGCGCGGCGCAAAAAATTGGTCAGTACACACATGACGAATAACTCTCCCGCGAAAAAAAGCGATTAAAAAACCGGCCTCCCGCAACAGGTGGCCGGATAAAAACATCAAGGGGATTTGCACAGCAATTTTGCGTGTGCCGCCAGGCGGCGCGCGCAAAGAAAAGAGCCACTCCCTGGCCGGGGCATCTCTCCAAATGCCAGTCCTGACTCACTCTCACTCGGTGGCGCACCCGCACAGGGATGCGCCATGGCCTAGCCCTTTATTGCAAGGGTGGGTAGGCGTTGTTCACCAGGATTTGGAACGCCTCGGTAAACCAGCGGCCAGCCACTGGGGCATTGGGTATGGAGCCTGTGCCCACCACGCCACTGCCTTCGCTGCGGGTGTAGGTTGGGTCGCACATGCGGTCGAAACCTTTGGCCGGGTCTTGCGGGTCGTAAGACAATTCCAGCGAGGCAGCGCCATCGGATTCCCCTGGCGGTTTCACCCACACATAGGCATCCACACCTTCGGCATTAACCACTTGCGGGCGCTCGCCCACACCGCCGGGTTGGTTACACCAGTTGCCGCGGTGCAAACGGCGGTCGATGCGCGAGCTGTTGACGAAGATTTCCAGATCGGTGCTGGTGGACAGCGCCAGCGGACGGTTAACGCCGCCCCAACCATTGCGCGAGGTATCCACCAACATGCCGATGCTGGCGGGGAAGCCGGCAGCGATCATGCTGTTGCGCCAGGCTTTCACGAAAGAGAGCTCGCCAAAGTGCGGGTTCCACTCGTAGAACTTGGCTTGGCGCACCTGGGTGCCGCCGCCACTGCCAGGCAGTGAACTGTTGGCGTAGGGGCCAAGGTAGGGTTCCACCAAGGGGGTGTATCCGGCGGTGTTGGAAACAAAACCAGCTACAGAATGAACGCCGTGGTCAGTGCCTTTAATGGCGTTGCCGATCAGGGTGATGGCTTGGGTGAAATTGTTATCCCAACCCAACCAACCTGAGTGGCCAATATCCACATAGCTGTAAACATTGGTCAGCGGGTAGAGTTTGTTGAGCGTGTAGCGGGTATTGGCTACATAACCGTGCACCGGGTCTGTCGCCAACTGGCAATCCGGGTCATCCAGGTTGGTGACCAGGTTGGGCAGTGAATCCGGCTCGATAATGGCGATGATGCGCAGGTCTTTGTAAGCCGGGTCGGCAAAAATATTGTAGATAGCATCCACATATTCCTGGCGATAGCGCTGGGTGCCCTCGGGGCCTTGCTTCAATTCGCCGTTAGAGGCGAGCGCATGGCAATCGCGGTTGGGCAGGTCGTAAATCACGATTTGGATCAGGTTGGCATTTTGATCCAGCGCCGCATCCAAATGATCGCGCAGGCCATAGCTGCCATCGGTTGGCGCAATGGCACCTATGCGGTCCATCCACACCGCGGTGTTATAGCCGGCAATTTTGTTGCCGCCATTTTCCGCCATGGCTTTGCCCGACCACACAGGGTCGACATACCAGCGCGCATCGACAAAGGGATTATCCAAGCGCTCACCCGGTGTCACGCTGGATTGCGACGAACTGCTGCTCGACGAAGAGCTGCTGCTCGATGAGGAACTACTGCTGGATGACGAGCTGCTTGACGAAGAACTGCTGCTCGATGAAGAGCTGCTAGGCATAGACTCGCTGCTGCTCGACGAAGAACTATCGGGAGTTGATGAGATAGAACTCGAAGAGCCACCCTCGATACCAAAGGGTGCCGGCTGCGCACTGCAGGTGCTGGCGGCAATACAGCTTTGGTTGTTTTCCCAGCCCCAACCCGATTGGGTGGTACTACACAGCGGATAGCGCGAGCCATACCAATTACACACCAGGCCGCCGATCACAGAGCTGCTGGAGCTGCTCACTGAACTGCTGGAACTGCTTGAACTACTTGAGCTGCTGATCGAGCTGCTGGAGCTGCTGCTTGAGCTTGAACTGCTGGAGCTGGCCACCGGGTTGCACAGGCTGCCGCTCAAGGACGGCACTTCAGCCGCACCGCCGTTTTTATCCACCTGGAAACCAAAATTAGCGCTCTGGCCCGGCTGCAAATTGCCATTCCAACTCAGGTTGCTGGCGGTGTAAGGGTTAGTGCCGCTGAGGTTGGCATTCCACGAACTGGTTAAGCGGTTGGTGGTGTATTGCCAACCCACAGACCAGCTGCTCACCGCGGCGGAAGTGTCGTTGGTGACTGTAATGGTGCCGGTCAGGCCGGTGTTCCATTCGTTGCTGATGCTGTAGCTACAGGCGGCCGATGCGCCCTGGGCGGCAACCAGCCCAAGGCCCAGCAGCGCCGTTAGGCTGCAGGCTTTTTTAATCGATGTCGTCATGTTGGTGCTCCTGGTTTCCAGTGAGTAGGGCATCAGCTAATACCTGCCTTTCGCCCTCGTTATTGTTATGTCGTCTTGGCAGACCGACACATCCCATTGCAACAGCCCTGTCGGCGGCAGGTGCGCCGCCCGCTGCACTGGCGCTGAATATTTTCAGCGCAGCACAACTCCAATTCCTTTAATTTTTTTCAAAAATTTTTCATTGCCACTGCGATTTTTTCCGTTGGTTTTTCCGAGGCGTTTTTTAGGCAAAAAGAACCCCCTTTCCACGGAAACCAGTTCCTGGAATTTGTTATCGCCCGCAGCAACTCACTCAGTAAAAACGCCAGCAAAAATCCCTGGCTAACAATATTTGGAATAAAACAATTTTGTTATTTGCACGAATAACATTGTCGATTAGGTCGCAGCCATTCCTGTGTGGCCCATTGCCGCCAGGAACCTGCTGGAAAATTAGTTTTTGCGTTGTTGATATTATTTTGCCAAAAAAGACAGCGCTGTCATTTTTACAAGATAGACAAATAGTTTCTTTGACACAATCAACAAAAACCAACAAATCTTAATTTTTTAAAATTCTTTATTTATAAATAAACCATTTTTAACAGCAATTAATTTTTTACTGCGGCAATCGTGTCGCCAAAATAATCAAAAACCCTCTGCACAGGGGTTTTGCTGCAATCATTTTGAGCATGTTAATTAACACGCCAAACAAATTAATTTAACCGGCTAAAAAAGTTTTGATCAATAGCGCCCCCGCCCCAACATCCGGGCAAAGCCATTTGGTTTGATAGGTTTTTTAGCGCCAAACCCGCCGCACAAGAACCGGCAGCCGCGCAAAAAATACTTATGTGAGTCAGAAAAAATCTGTTTTTTTAGGAGAGATGCGCTTGCCGCAACCAGGTTTGCGAATAAATTTTTATAGGTTCTGCAGGCCTAACAAGAGCAAGCGGATACAAGCTAGTAGTAAAAAAATAAAAAAGCAAGACGCGCTTAAAAATAAAAAACCCTTCGCAAAAAACAAAATAACCAGGGCATTTGTGATTGCAATCACGCCATTGCTTTTGCTGCTGTGGATATGCTAACTATTAAAAATAACGGCAAATTTTTTCTGCGCGGATTGCAAAAAAATTATTTTTAATACGCAAAAAATATTTTGTTTACCAGTAAAAAACACCCATTAACACTGGGCCAAGCAACAAAATAGCCGCGCAGCAGCAACATCAAGGTGGTAATCGGCAGCACAGGAAGTGCGAAAAAATAACCCGCGTCAAGCAGTTAGCTTCCAATAAAGATGCAAATCCCAGCGGGGAATATTGCGTCACATCAACCAAAAAATCTTGCAGCCCCAGGCTCGGTTCCGGCCCCGCCTGCTGTGGGATTGTTGCACCTAAAAAAACATAACCAGCGAACTCCCAGCGGAATTTTTACAGATAAAACCGCGCATCCAACTTCACTTGGAGAAAAAACATGATCCTGCATAAACCCTTTTCCCGCTTGCGCAAAACTCGCCTTGCCCAAACCCGCCGCGCCCTGGTGCTTGGTTTGGGCGCGCTGTGCAGTGCTGCCGCCCTGCATACAGCGGCGCTAACCACCGAGGCCTACCACTGGCAAAACATCCGCATCGACGGCGGCGGTTTTGTGCCGGGCATTATTTTTAACCAGAGCGAAAGTGATTTGATTTACGCGCGCACCGATATTGGCGGCGCCTACCGCTGGAACCCGGCCAATAATTCCTGGGTGCCATTGCTGGACTGGGTGGGCTGGAATAATTGGGGCTGGAACGGTGTGCTGAGTATGGCCACCGACCCGGTAGACACCAACCGGGTCTATGCCGCCGTGGGCATGTACACCAACTCCTGGGACCCCAACAACGGCGCGATTTTGCGCTCCACCGACAAAGGCCAAACCTGGCAGGCAGCGCCATTGCCGTTCAAGGTGGGCGGCAATATGCCCGGCCGCGGCCAGGGCGAGCGCCTGGCCATAGACCCCAATAAAAACAACATTATTTATTTTGGCGCCGAAGGCGGTAACGGCCTGTGGCGCTCTACCGATTACGGCGCCACCTGGGCCAAGGTGAGCAGCTTTAGCAACGGCGGCACCTACGCCGCCGACCCCACGGATCCAAACGGCTACTCCAGCCAGTTGCAGGGGGTCACCTGGGTCACCTTCGACCCCAGCTCCGGCAGCGCCGGCAGCGCCTCGCAAATTATTTATGCCGGTGTGGCCGATAAAGCCAACCCCCTGTACCGCTCTACCGATGGCGGCGCCACCTGGGCGCCCATCCCCGGCGCCCCCACGGGCTATCTGGCTCACAAGGGTGTGTACGACGCGCAGAACGACCTGCTCTATATCGCCACCAGCGACACCGGCGGCCCCTACGATGGCGGCAAGGGCCAGGTGTGGAAGTTCAACGCCAATACCAGCACCTGGACCGACATCAGCCCCCTGCCACTGGCCAGTTCCGACCTGTATTTCGGCTTTAGCGGCCTCACCATCGACCGGCAAAACCCCGGCACCCTGATGGTGGCCTCCCAGGTGGCCTGGTGGCCGGATGCCGTCTTCTTCCGCAGCACCAATGGCGGCGCCAGCTGGAGCCGTATTTGGGATTGGGCCGGCTACCCCAACCGCAGCTTCCGCTATGAAATGGACATTAGCGAAGTGCCCTGGCTGAACTTTGGCATCACCAACCCGGCGGCGCCCGACACAGCGGTAAAACTGGGCTGGATGAACGAATCGGTAGAGATAGACCCGCACAACCCCAACCGTTTGCTGTATGGCACAGGGGCGACCATCTACGGCACCGAGAACCTTACCAACTGGGATAGCGGCGCCAATATCCTGATTAAACCCATGGTGAAAGGCCTGGAGGAAACGGCGGTGCTGGATGTGATCAGCCCGCCCAGCGGCGCGCCGGTGTTTTCGGCCTTGGGGGATATTGGCGGCTTTAGGCACGATTCCCTCACCCAGGTTCCCGACAGCATGTTTGTACCCACCATGACCAGCACCACCAGTATCGACTACGCCGAATTGACCCCCGCCACCCTGGTGCGGGTGGGCAATGTGGATGGCGGCGGCGCCATTGCGGTGAGCACCAGCGGCGGCTCCAGCTGGTGGGCCGGGCAGAACCCGGCAGGGGTGACTGGCGGCGGCAATGTGGCCATGGCGGCTGATGGCAGCGCGATTCTGTGGGCGCCAGGTGGTTCCACCAGTGTGTTTGTCTCCACCACCCTGGGCAGCAGCTGGTCGACGGCTGCGGGCCTGCCTGCCGGCGCCATAGTGGAAGCCGACCGGGTTAACGCCAGTAAATTCTATGCCCTGGCCAATGGCACTTTTTATGTAAGCACCAACAAGGGCGCCAGCTTTAGTGCCAGCGCCGCCAGCAATATCCCGGCGGCGGCGCGCAAGTTCAAAGCCGTGTACGGCCGCGAGGGGGATATATGGCTGGCCGGCGGCAGCAGCACTACCACCTACGGCCTGTGGCGCTCCACCAATTCCGGCAGCAGTTTTAGCCAGATCGGCAGCGTGCAAGAGGCGGATAACGTCACCTTCGGCAAGGCGGCGCCCGGCGCCAGCTACCCAACGGTGTACATCATCGGCAAGGTTGAAGGCGTGCGCGGGGTGTTCCGCTCTACCGACCAGGGCGCCAGCTGGGTGCGGATTAACGACGACCAGCACCAGTACGGCAACTTTGGCGATGCCATCTCCGGCGACCCGCGCATCTATGGCCGCCTCTACCTGGGCACCAATGGCCGCGGCCTGCTGTACGGCGACGCCAGCAGCACTGGCTCCAGCTCGTCCAGCTCATCCAGTGTGCCCAGCAGCGCTTCGAGCAGTTCGTCCAGCAGTTCTTCCAGCTCGGTGATTAGCTCATCCAGCTCTTCGTCCAGCTCGGTGGCCAGCTCCTCAAGTTCGTCATCCAGCTCCTCGTCCAGCTTATCCAGCAGCTCTTCATCCAGCTCGGTGGTTGGCGGCTTGCAGTGCAACTGGTACGGCAGCCTTTACCCTTTGTGCACAACCACCCCAAGCGGCTGGGGCTGGGAGAACAGCCAAAGCTGCATTGCGGCCAGCACCTGCAGCACCCAACCGGCGCCCTACGGGATTGTCGGCAGCAGCTCCAGTGGAGTTTCCAGTGCTGTCTCCAGCAGCAGTTCCAGTAGTAGCTCCAGTGCGGTTTCCAGCAGCGCCTCCAGCGCCAGCTCGCCCGGCAGTAGTAGCTCAGTAGTATCAAGCTCGGTGG
>CAMLRI010000066.1 GCA_946482385.1 uncultured Cellvibrio sp. | reverse complement strand
GGGCGGCCCTGCCGACAAACAAGGGCAACTCAAACCCAACGATAAAATTATTGCCATCGCCCAGGGGATTAATGGCGAGATGGTCGATGTGGTCGGCTGGAACCTCAGCGATGTGGTTAAGCTGATTCGCGGCAAAAAAGGCACCTGGGTAAAACTGGAGGTCATCCCTGCCGACCCCATAGCCAAAGCCAATAAAATTATTACTATCAAACGCGAAACCGTTAAATTGGAAGACCAAGCCGCCAAAAAAGCGGTATTTGAAATCAATGACCAAGGCAAAACCTACAAGTTGGGCGTGATAAATATCCCCACCTTTTACATGAACTTTGAGGCCTACCACAAAGGCGACCCCAACTACCGCAGCACCACCCGCGATGTCTCCAAATTATTGAATGAGCTTAATCGTGAAAAAGTGGATGGCATTGTTATTGACTTGCGCGACAACGGCGGCGGCTCATTGCCAGAGGCAGCCATGTTGACCGACCTGTTTGTCGACCCGGGCCCCGTGGTACAAATTCGCCAAAGCAACAACACCATTTTGCGCCACCAATACCGCTCACACGAGCCTGCAGCCTATCGCGCGCCGATTGCGGTCTTGGTCAATCGCCTGAGCGCCTCGGCATCCGAAATTTTTGCAGGCGCCATCCAGGATTACGGCCGCGGCATCATTATTGGCTCGCCCACCTTTGGTAAAGGCTCGGTGCAAAATTTGGTTGATTTGGAGCACGGCCGCCTGAAAATCACCTCGGCTAAGTTCTACCGCATTTCTGGCGACAGCACCCAACACCGCGGAGTTGTGCCCGATGTGCAACTCCCCAGCCTGCTCGACCCGGATGAAATTGGCGAAAGCAGCTATGACAATGCCCTGCCCTGGGATCGCATCCACCCGGCGACCCACCAAAATTATTTCCGCATGGATAAGTTTTTACCCAAAATCGAAACCGAACATCAGGATCGTATAGCAACAGATCCCGATTTTGTTTTCTTGCGCAAACAGAGCGAGCTATTTAAAGAAGCCGCCAGTAAAAAAGCGATTTCGCTGCGCCTGGCCACCCGCCAGCAAGAACAAAAACAACTGGAAGCACGCACACTGGCTATCGAAAACGAATTGCGCAAAGCCAAAGGCAAGCCGCTGTACGCCAGCTATGAGGAATACACCAAAGCCAAAGAAGCAGAAGCCGAACTGGCCAGCAAAGAGCAGAACAAAGAATTAAAGCCTAAAGAAGACCCCTACCTGCTGGAGGCCGGCCATATACTCGCCGATTTTATTGAGCAGCTAGGCACCAACCCCAAGCAACTGGCCAACCAGTAACTGCCAAGCGGTTAAATTCACAAACCCGGGCACCTGCCCGGGTATTTTTTTAAGTGAGCCCCCATGAAAGCCATCTCCTTCAACGTCAACAGCATTCGCACTCGCATGCATCAATTGCAAGCCGTTATCGACCAGCACCAACCCGATTTTATTGGCCTGCAAGAAACCAAAGTCAACGATCCGGACTTCCCCTTGGAGGCGGTAAAAGCCCTGGGCTACAACGTGGAATTTTTTGGCCAAAAAACCCACTACGGCGTGGCAATTCTTTCCAAACATCCGTTTAAACAAGTGCTCAAAGGTTTTGCGCAGGATGCTGATGAAGCCCAGCGCCGTTTTATCGGCGGCGTTTTTGACACCCCCCTGGGAGAAATTACCTTGCTCAATGGCTACTTCCCCCAAGGGGAAAGCCGCGATCACCCGGTGAAGTTTCCCGCCAAACAAAAATTTTATGCTGACCTATTGCAACACCTGAATGCACACCACTCGCCGCAACAACAATTAATTGTGATGGGCGACATGAATATCTCCCATCAGGATATCGACATAGGTATAGGCGAGGAAAACCGCAAGCGCTGGCTGCGCACAGGCAAGTGCAGCTTTTTACCGGAGGAGCGCGAATGGCTTAACCAATTGCTGGGCTGGGGATTAAAAGATACCTACCGCGAACAAAACCCCGACAGCAATGAAAAATTCAGCTGGTTTGATTACCGCAGCGGCGGTTTTGAAGACAACCCCAAACGCGGGCTGCGCATTGATTTGATTTTGGCAACTCAAACACTGCTTGATAAGTGCGTCGACACAGGCATCGACTACGAGATTCGCGCTATGGAAAAGCCTTCCGATCACTGCCCTATTTGGGCCAGTTTCCAATAAAGTTTTTTATTATTCAGAACAGAGTAAAAACACGCACCATAAAAAATGCCGCAATCGCGGCATTTTTTATTACATCAATCAGGCCTCTTGCAGCCAGCGCTGCAGCCGGCTCTCCAGGTCGTCATAGCGAATGGGTTTGGCAATGTAATCATCCATGCCCGCCTCCAGGTAGGAATTATCTGCCGATTCCAATTGCGAGGCAGTAACCGCCAAAATCGGCAAATGGCGCAAACTGTGATTCTCACGCTCCTGTTCGCGGATTTTTTGCGTTGCCACCAGGCTTTCCTGCTCTTTCATATCGTAATCCATCAGCACCAGGTCAAAGCGCTCACGGGCAATAATGGCCAATGCCTCCATACCGTCCTGGGCTACTTGCACATAGCAGCCCATTTTTTTCAACATGGCGCTGATCACCATCTGATCTACGCGGTGATCCTCCACCAGCAACACCTTGCGCGTAATAGCACCGCCAGCTTGTTCGCGCTCCTGCATTTGCTCCTGCCCGGAGGAGTTTAACAAGCACTGGGCAATCAAATCGTAAAGGCGCCTGCGGATCACTGGCTTTTCCAGCAATACCACCTGGGGGTAACTGCGCAAATGGTTTTTCATTTCCTGGGTATCGCTTTGCAAACTGCTCATCGCCAACAGCTGCTTGATGTCACCAAATTGCGGGTGGCTGGCGATCTCTGCTGATAACGCCAAACCATTCATGTTGCCCAAGCGGGTATAAATCAACAGCAGGTCAACCGCCTTATGCTTGTGCATGTCCTGCAGTTTATTTAACAAATCATCACGACCATTGGCGATTTGAGCGCTCATCCCCCAAGTCGTTAATTCCGCCACCAGGCCCTGAACATTGCTTTCCGGCCAATCCACTACCATTACCTGCTTGCCCAGGAATTTTTGCTCTGAGCCAAAACGACGCTCTTCGTGCGCCACCACCTGCAAGCCCAGGTGGATAAAAATGCGGTTGCCGCGATTTTTTTCCTCGCGCACGTGAATACTGCCCGCCATGCATTCGGCCAAGCCTTTGCAAATGGCCAAGCCTATACCGCGATAAGTGGATTCGCGGGAATTTTGCTCATCGCTTTCCGCTCCTGCCTTATCGCTATCGCTGATCACTACATGCAGCTGGCCAAAATCATCCTGCTCCTGCTCAAAGCGCGCTTCGATATAGAGATGATCAATGCGGCTGGCTTTGAGCGCATGGGTCATCAGTGTGCTGAGAATCTGGTTCATACGCAGCACATCGCCGCGCACACGCAGGGGCATGGTGGGGTCTAGCAAGTAGTAAATTTCAATGCCTTGCTGATGGGCATCCAGGGAAAAATCCTGAATAAATTTTTCCAGTACGCGCCGCAAATCAAACTCCACGCTCTCCAGGGTGAGGGAGCGGGTGGTGATTTTGGAAAAATCCACCACGTTGTTAACCAAGTCAATTTGCCGGCCTGCAGCCTTGGTGGCCATGGTCAACAATTCGCGGTGATGCTCGGACAATTGCTGCTCATCAATCAAGGACAAGGTGCCAATCACATCGCTAATAGAAGAGCGGAACTCCTGCCCCAGGTTGACCAAAAATTCATTTTTTAATTCCAGCTGTGCCTGGGATGTGCGCTTTTCATTTTCCAAACCCTGGGCGCGTTCGCGCAGTGCATAGTTGGCTTCCAAGCGCTCCCAGTACGCCAGGGAGGTTACCTTGCCCTGATGGCTGAGCATCATAAAAAAGGTGAGCATGATAAAGCCGTAGAGCACACCCTGGGCATCGCCAAGAAAAATAGCGGTGAGCGCGGCGGGCACCTGGCCAATGGCAAGATATAGCGTCAGGAAGTGGCGATAGGGAGCAAACACATTGGACACGCTTGAATAAAACACCACTGAGTAGAGCCACATGATCAGGGTTTCATCGCGCATGCCCTGCAACCAGGTGAGGGTTACCAGAATGGCGCTCCACCAGGCAGCCCCCAGGCAGGAGGCAAAGAAATATTGGTTGCGCCAGCGCGCCGGGGCGCGGGCATAAAGTGCATCAAAGCGGAACAGGTAGTAACTGCGCCACAGGGTAACCAACAGCAAACCTGTGACCAGAACTATGGCCGTATTGTGATGCTGCTGTTCAAAATTGCCGAATGCCAGGCAAAGCACAAACACCAAAAAATTAAGTACCAGGCCACGGCGGCTGTATTTAGCCACACGGGCATCGGTTTCGCGCATGATGGCGCGGTCTTTTTGCACTTTGGAACTGGGGGTAAAGAAATGCAGCATAAATGGCTCGCCAGTAGGGAAAGGTCAGTGACTTTTTGCCAAGTTAGGGGCCGGCAACCGGGTTATTGCTCCAATAGGTGTACAGCGATTTCCTTGCCCACAAACACTAACAGCGCCAATCCCAATACACCGAAGAGCACAAAAGTGCCCAACTTGCCCGCTTTGGATTTTTTCGCCAGATCCCACACGATAAAAAACATGAAAACGATCAAACCGGTAACACAGATATACAGCGACCAGGTTTCAAATTGCTCAACCGACATACGCCTATCAACCTATTAAAGGACATTTACGTGGCGCGCATTGTAGCGGAGGCATCGCGGTCAAAGCCATGCCGGGGATTAAGGCTATTACAAGAGCGCCAGCAATTCGGGGATGACCTCTTCCGCATTGGCGACCAAGCCATAATCGGCCAGCTCAAAAATGGGCGCGGCGGCATCGGGGTTAATCGCCACCACCAGTTTTGCCTCGCGCATACCGGCTTGATGTTGCAGCGCACCGGAAAGGCCGATAGCCAGGTACAGCTCCGGCGCCACCACCCGGCCGCTCTGCCCCACCAGGGCATCAACCCCCGCCAAGCCGGCATCCACCCCGGCACGGGACACCCCAACCGCTGCATGTAGTTTGTCTGCCAGGGCATAAAAATTGGCGCAGGCTTCGGCCGAGCGCAGCCCGCCACCGCCAGCTACCACCACCCGCGCGCTGGCCAAATCCGGCCGCCCCGAGGATGGTGCCGCGACCACCCCTGCCCTCGCGACCACCTGGCTGCGGGGCGCTGCGGGCGGCGCCAGGAATTGCACAGGAGCCGGGAATTGGACAGAAGCCTGGGAGTGGGCCTTGCTGCCGACCGCTGCAGAAGGCGGGGCCGAGCGGCGCAACAGCAGGCTCAGCAACCTCACCGGTTGCTGGCTTACCAGGGTTTGCAGGCTGCCATCGCAACGATCGAACCAACGCACTCGCCTGGTATCGATAATCTCCACCAGCTCCTCCATCGGCTGTATACCCATCAACGCCCCCAGGCGCGGGAGCAGATCCCGCGCCAAGCCATCGGCGGGCATCAACAGCGCCGTGTAGTTACGCATAATTGCTGCCAGCCAGGGCGCCACATTTTCCGCCAGGGTGGTCGCGAACAGCGGATGTTCACAACAAAGCAATTGGCGCACCCCCTCCAGCTGGCGCGCCTGTGCCAATGGCTTTTGGCAATCGCTGCCGAACAAGAGCACATCCACCTCCCCCGCCAAGAGGGCCGCAGCGGCCAGGAGTGCATGGATGCCGGGATGGAGCTGCTGGTTGGCGTGGCTTGCCAATACAAGAACAGATTCGCGTTTCATAACTGGCCCAGCTCCTTGCGTAAACACTCAGCCAATTCCGCCGCGCTGTGCAGCTGCCGCCCCAGGCGTGGACGAGGCTGATGGCTCACCGCCTCCAGCACCCACTGGGGCTGGTAAGACAAGCCCAAGGCCGCCATATCCAAGGTATCCAGGGGTTTGGCCCTGGCCTGTAAAATCTGCGCAACACTGGGCGATGGCAGGGTGTAAACCTCGGCATCCAGGCTAATCACGGCCGGCAGGGGCACACTCAGGGTTTGGCACCCCATATCCAGACGACACACCACCTCCAGGCCCTGGCCCGCGGGGCTGATGGCCATGGCCGCGCTCGCCTGGGGCCAATCGCACAAACCGGCCAGCATAGCCGCCAACTGGCCATAGCCTCCTATTGCGGAGCGGGCGCCCAGGAGCAGCAATTGAGGCTGTTCGCGTTCGACCAAAGGATGCAACAGTTGCGCGAGCGCCAAAGGCTCTTGCGGTAGCGCCGCCCGCACATGCACTGCCCTATCTGCCCCCAGGGCCAGGCCATAACGCAGCGTCTCCAGCACCTCTACATCGCCGACGCTGGCAAGCACCAGCTCCGCCGCCAGGCCTGTGCGTAAATGCAAGGCCGCCGCCAGGGCTTGTTCGCTGTAACTATCCAGGGGGGATTGGGCGGCTCCGCCCGCGTTGTCCGAATTGCGCTTGAGCGCGACGAGAATTTTCACAGTCGATCCTTGTTGCAATGGGATGAAATGCTGTCGCCCTCACAACGACAGCCCAAGGGGAATTCAAGCACATAGATGGGCATTGAGCCACCCATAAATACCCGCTGAAAAACGTTTTCGCGGCAGCCTGCTAGACGCTTGGGGTGCAATCGAGCACAATCCGCACGCCATTATTTTAGGGAATAACGTCCATGTCCAAACGCTCATACAAATTGCTTGCCTGCCTGTTGATTATCACCTGCCTAAGCGCCTGCACCTCGGTATTGATTGGCAACCGTGCGCAAAGCCTGCTGATGAAGGCCATCTTTAAACCCCTGGTTGGCTTCGACCCCACCGAGGTTAAGCTGCTGGAAAAACCCATTATCAAGGAACGTATGCAAGCGCTGCTGGGCGATAAATACGAACCCACCATGAAGCTGCTCAACACCGCCCAGGAAATCCAACAGGAAGGCGCCCTGTTTTACATCGCCTCGCGCTACGCCCCCAAGCAAGTGCAGGCCATTACCGATAAAGCCGGCATGGTATGGAACGGCGACACCAACCAAATGGCGGTGCTGCTGATTGAAAACGGCAAAGCGGAAATTTTTTCTGAACAGATCGCCGGCGCCAAAGAAAAACTGGTACCAACCCTGCCCAAAGAACTACAAGCCGCTTACGATAAAGCCAAAGCCGCCGAACAAGCGGTAGAAAATTTGCAAAACAATGCGGGGGATATGCTGCTGGATAAAGCTACCGAAAAAGTGAATGAGCAATTGCCCTTACCGGCAACGGAATAACACAGGCACAGCTTAGCCAAACAAAAACCCCCGCCAAGTGCGGGGGTTTTTGCATAAAATAAGCAAGAGTGAGTTATTGCTCTGCTTTCAATACCAATACCTCACCCGCATCCAGCACCATTTCTGCCGTTACCGTAACAGGTTGGTTATTTAGCAGATTCACGCGTTTACCCCCCACAATCAAAAACTGATCTTCTATTCACTCTAATCTTTCAGCCATTCAATTCTAATTGCATCATCAGGAATCTGATAATCACCATACATATCTCTCACATCAACATACGGCTGATCAACAGCAGACCTTTCGTAATCAACCGTAACATTCACAAGTGCATTTTCCTTCAGCAAATATAGCGCGGCACTTTCCTGACCATATAAAAAATTTTCATTATTAAAAATATTTTTCACACTAGCCTCTTTTTTATAATTATCCGAAAGATAATAAAAAACCTCCTCATTAAGTCTTTTTATAAAAGTCTCTGAGTGCGACTTATGCCAGTCTTTTTTGGAACAATCCGAATATAAGTCAACAGTAAAATTAGACACTTTTTTGCTATTGACTTCTGAATGCACCGAACCCAACCCTATCATCACAACACCATCACCAAATTCTTTAAGCCGACCCTCCATAAGAAATTTTCCCTGTGCGTGCGGATCAATACTCATCCAAAAAAGAGAATATCCATTCTCGCCTTTATTTATATCGACATTTACATGACTTGCATCTTTATATGAATCAAATCTATAAAATGCCGGGCAGATATAAGCCAAGAAAGCCCCCCTTTGCTTTTCCACATCAACATTAGCCATAGAGTAAGAGCAGGACAAAAAAACCAAAAAAAACATAAAAATTTTCATAAAACTCAACACCTCACATATTTATAAAAATCATGGCCGCCAAATTATTTTTCGTTAAGACTAATACCCTAGGCTGAACACACCCATTAAACCAAGAGGAGTTATAGTAGGATGGGTTAGAAAAATAGTGTGAAAGATTACACAAAACAACCCCAATAAAAAAAGGCCGGTCTTGCGACCGGCCTTTTCGATGATTACACTGTCCCGTCCTGAAATAGGTTTACAACGTGGAGACCTATTTTGAAAAAAGTCA
>CAMLRI010000065.1 GCA_946482385.1 uncultured Cellvibrio sp. | reverse complement strand
AGTTGCCAAAATGCCGATGGCAAGAATACCTAATAAACGCTTAATCATTATTATCTCCTGAAATGACCTGTATATTTCCGCATAGCACATCTATGCGCCGCCATGGTATTTGAGTCTTTGGCTTGCTAGCAACAGGTTTTTTGGGAGCGAGAAATCTTGCTGGATGTTGGTTGGTTTTTGTTAGTAACAGCGTTTTTTTATTACAAAATAAATGGCGGTGTTTAAGTTTTCGGGTGTCTGCTTTGCCACTCCCGCCAAAACTTTTCCGCTTCTTCTGCCGGCATTGGCCTGGCCCAGTGGTAGCCCTGGGCCTGGGTGCAGCCGAGGTTGCGCAGCAGGGCGGCGGTGCTGGCGTCTTCTACGCCTTCGGCGATGGTTTTTAAACCCAGGCTGCTGGCCATTTGGATAATGGCGCGCACTATGGCGGCGTCGCCGCTGTGGTCGTCCATTTTGCGCACAAAGGATTGGTCGATCTTGAGTGCTTCCACTTCAAACTTTTTTAAATATCCCAAATTGGAATAGCCGGTGCCGAAGTCGTCGATGGACAGGTGCACGCCTTCGTTGCGCAGCCCGGTGAGGGTGGTGGCGAGCCGCTCGCTGTCTTCAATCAGCAGGGATTCGGTTAATTCCAACTCCAGGTATTGCGGCGGCAGGCCGCTGCTGGCGAGGGCGTTGAGCAGCAGGTTGTCGATATTGCCGCGCTTGAATTGGATGGAGGAAATATTAATGGCGAGGGTGAAGTCGAGTATGTCCCTATCTAGCCAGAGTTTGGCCTGGCGGCAGGCTTCGTTGATTACCCATTCGCCCAGTTGGATGATCAGCCCGGAGGATTCGGCCAGGGGAATAAAGGTGGCGGGGGAAATATAGCCCTGCTCCGGGTGCTGCCAGCGCAGCAGCGCTTCAAAGCCGCAAATCTGGTTGCTGTGCAGGTCGATTTTGGGCTGGTAGTGGAGCGAGAACTGGTTGTCGATCAGCCCCTTGCGCATTCCCGAGATCAGGCCCAAATGCTCCAGCATATTCTGGCTGATGGAGGCGTTGAAAAAGCGGAAGCTGTTGCGGCCGGAATCCTTGGAGTGGTACATGGCGATATCGGCTTTTTTGATCAGTGTATCCAGGTCTTCGCCGTCCTGGGGGGCCAGGGCTATGCCGATGGAGCCGGTGCAAAAAATGTCGATATTGCGGTAGGTGTAGGTGTGGGAAATCAGTTGCAGTATTTCCATGCTGGCGCGCGAGGCGTCGTCGGCGGTGTGGATGCCGGGTAGGAACAGAATAAATTCATCGCCGCCGTAGCGGCACACCCGCTGCTCTTCCTGGGCGTAGTGGCGCAGCCGCTGGGCCACTTCAATCAGTATCTGGTCGCCGGCCTGATGGCCGAGGGAATCGTTGATGGGTTTAAGGTTGTCCAGGTCGATATAAATAATCCCCAGTGTTTGTTGTCCCTGCCGGCACTGGGCGTAGATGTGTTTGAAATTGGCCTGGGCCATATTGCGGTTGGGCAGGTTGGTGAGTGGGTCGTGCATGGCCAGGTGTTCGATATGGTTTTTGGCGTTGCGCACCAGTTGGTTTTCCCGCTCCAGCTCCGCCAGGGCCTGGCGGTAGTCCTCGGCCAGCAGCGAGGCGCTAAAGCCAATGGCGGCCAGCACCACCGCCGCGACGGCGCCGGTGGCCAGGGTGGTGGGGGGAATCAGGTTTACGTGCAGGCCGGCCTGGTTGAGGTAGGCAATGCCCAGACAGGTGGCCATGGCCACCGCCACAAACAGCAGCAGTTGGCGGCGGTCGCCCAGCAGGGCGGCGTAGAGGAGTATGCCGCTAAAGGCCAGGGGCACACTGCCGCGGATGCCGCCGCCGTTCCAGGCGAGGGTGATCAGCATCAGGCTGAGGATGCCGAGCAGTATCCAGGAGCCGAGCACCTGGCGCTGGCGGTGGGCTGCCCAGTCGACACTGAACAGCAACAGGCCGCTGGCGATAATGGCCAGGGCGTCGCGGTAGAGCCCCTGGGCGAGGGATAGCAGGGCAACCAGCAGCAGGGCGATTTGGGTGGCGCGCAGAATTTGCACCAGGCGCTTGGTTTTTTGCTGGCTAAAATCCTTGCAGGCCAGTTCCAGGTTGCTGGAGGAAGGCTGGGGCGGGATTTCGCTCATAGGCAAGCCCTGGTTGGCGATTGGGGTTGGTGTGTGGTGTTGGCGATTGCTGCTGGCTTTGGCGCATTATTCTTCGTGCTTGCCAAGGCTATCCATAGTTATAGTCCATTTGCTGCCGCCCACAACCCATCGGATTTTTGGTGGATTCCAATCCAGCGCCCTGCCTCGCTCTTGTTCCCGGCGCTGGCTAGCATATACAGGCTCTAGCCACTCCCCTGAGTCCTTGATGACGAAAGATACCCACCCTTGGTTGATTGTATTGTTGGCCGCCATAGTCGCCACCACGCCCCTCGCCATTGATATGTACCTGCCGGCCCTGCCGGTGATAGCTACCGACCTGCAGGCCCACATCGGCGGGGTGCAGCAATCCCTGAGTATTTTCCTGGTCGCCTATGCCGCCGGCATGTTGTTGTTTGGCCCCCTGGCCGACATGCTCGGGCGCCGCCCCCTGGCGCTGTTTGGCCTGGGCGGTTTTACCCTGAGCAGCCTCGCCCTGGCTTTTAGCCAGCAACTGGAGTGGTTCCTGCTGTGGCGGGTGGCCCAGGCGTTTTGCGGCGCCGCGGCCACGGTGGTGGCGCCGGGGCTGGTGCGCTACCTCTACCAGGAGCACACCGCCAAGGGCATGTCCTATGTATCCATGATGATGATGTTGGCGCCGCTGCTGGCGCCGGGCATCGGCAGCTTTATCCTGTGGCTGAGCGATTGGCGCAGTATCTTCTGGGTGCTGGCGCTCTATGGTGCGCTGATCGGCTGGCTGATCTGGCGCTACCTGCCGGAGATCCCCCGCGCTGCCGACCAGCCGTCCGTCAATTTGCTGAGCGGCTATCGCACCCTGTTTGGCCACGCCGGGGTGCGCCCGCTGCTGCTTAGCATGATGTGTGGCTCCTTCGCCTTCTTTTGTTTTATTACCGCCGTGCCCTTTGTTTACATCCAATACTTTGGCGCCAGCGAGCAGGCCTTTAGCCTGCTGTTTGGCTTGAATGTGATGATGCTGATGCTGGCCAACTGGATTAACAGCCGCTGGGTGGTGCGCCTGGGTTCGCTGCGTATGCTGCGTATGGGGGTGTTGCTGGCCCTGGTGAGCGGCCTGCTGTTGGTGCTGGTCACCAGCTTGCAGCTGGGCTTGTGGTTGACGGTATTGACGGTAGCGCCGCTGATGATGGGCCTGACCCTGGCAGGCACCAACAGCGATGCCCTGGTGCTGATGCAGTTCCCCCACAACAGCGGCAGCGCCACTGCCGTAACCGGCACCCTGCGCTTTGGCAGCGGCGCCCTGGCCGGGCCGCTGCTGGCGCTGCTGTTCAATGGCACCCCCCTGCCGTTTGCCGGCTTGATGCTGGCGGGGGTGTTGGGGGTGTGCCTGTGCCAGTGGTGGTACTGGCGCCGCCAGCGGGTTGGCGGGGTTAGTTAAGCTTGTCGCGGAACATAAAAAACACCGCCCCCAGCAGGCACAGCCCGGCCCACAGATAGTCCAGCTTGAGCGGCTCCTTCATATAAAAAATGGCGAAGGGCACAAACACCGTCAGGGTGATCACCTCTTGCAGGATTTTCAGCTGGCCAACGCTCATCACCGTGTAGCCAATGCGGTTGGCGGGCACCTGCAGCAGGTACTCAAACAGGGCAATGCCCCAGCTCACCAGGGCGGCGATGATCCAGGGCTTCTGGTTCAGCTCCTTGAGGTGGGCGTACCAGGCAAAGGTCATAAAAATATTGCTGCAAAACAACAGTGCTATGGCGGTGATACTGGCGTGCATAAACAATCCTGCCGGCGATGATTCAGTTAAGGGTTATTCCGCGACTAGTTGTTCCAAGCGGTAGTGGGCGCCTTCATCTTCGCCCAGGTGGTCCACCAGCCAGGGCAGGCAGTCTTCCATCGCCTGCCACAGCGACCAGGGCGGGTTAATCAGGATCATACCGCTGGCCGTCATACCGGCTTCGTGGCCATCGGCGCGCAGGCCCAGTTCATAGAGCTGGATATTGCGGATGCCGGATTTCTTCAGCCCCATTTCCAATTCATCAATACGCCCGCGGGACACCACCGGATACCAAAGGGCAAAGCAGCCAGTGGCAAAGCGTTTATGCGCTTGCACCAGTTGTTTTACCACCAGTTGGTAATCGCTTTTCACCTCGTAGGAGGGGTCGATCAGCACCAGGGGGCGGCAGCAAGCCCTGCATACCGGCAAAGCCATCGCCCTCGACAATTTTTACCCGCTTGTCGCCGCCCAGGTTTTCCTGCAGCAGTTGGATATCCGCCGGGTGCAGTTCATGGGCAAACAGCCGGTCCTGCTCGCGCAGCAGTTGCTGCACTATGGCGGGCGAACCCGGGTAGCGGTTAAACAGGCCGGGGGGGTTAAAGCGGCGCACCAATTCCAGGTACTGCAGCAGGGCCGTCGGCAGGGTTTCACCCCCTTGGGCGAGGGCTTGCAGCTTGCCAATACCGCCATTGAACTCGCCGGTTTTCAGCGCCTGGGCGCTGTTGAGCTTGTACAGTCCGGCACCGGCGTGGGTGTCTATCACCCGCAGGGGTTTTTCTTTTTGCTGTAAATACTGCAGCGCTTGAATCAGCACTGTGTGTTTAAGCACATCGGCATAGTTGCCGGCGTGAAAGGCATGGCGGTAGCTGAGCATGGGGGGATCCAGGGGTTAAATAAGTTGGGCGTATTGTCGCAGCAGGGATACGGTTTGCGGCAATTGCTGTTTTTGTAAATTGGCCAGGAAGCTGTCGACATCCATGGCGGGATTTTTCAGGGCTTGGCGCTGCTCGCGAAAGGCGCTGCAGCACACGGCGGGCGCCATATCGATTTGATAGTAAATAAAATCGTCCGGGTGGATAACCTCCAACTGGAAGGGCTGCAAGCAGGCTTCCGGAAAATCTTTCAGGTTGGCGGTGACTATGGCGTCCGCCCCGCTTTTTATGGCCGCTGCCAGCACATGGCGGTCATCGGGATCGGGCAGCTCCAGCGCGGGAATCAGGGCTTCATAACCTATCACCTTGGCGTCGGGTACATGGCGATCCATCAGCTCGCGCACGCTGTCCAATTGGGCGCGGGTGTACTTGCCTTCGCGTACCAGGGCGTTGATCCATTCGCTGTGGATCTGGTCAGTCCAATAGGCTTTAAACAGGTTTTTACTGGCCAGCCGCATCAGGCTATCGCGCAGGGGGGCGGGATAGAGCACACAGGCATCAAAGACGACAGAAAATCTCGCCATCAGTGTTCATATCCCATGCCCAGTGTCTGCGACAGCTCGGTAAGCTCATCCAATGCTTTGCTGCGCTGGGCCTCAATACGCGCTTTGTACTCCAGCACATCTTTCGCCAGTATGCGGCGATGGGCGCCCACTTTGCGAAAAGGCAGCTCGTTTTTCTCCAGCAGGCTGACCAGGTGTGGCCGGCTGATGTTCAATAAATTGGCGGCTTCCTGGGTGCTGAGTTCATGGTGGATAGGCACCAGGCTGATGGCATTGCCCTTGGCCATTTCCGACAAAATATCCAGCAGCAATTGCAATACCTGGCCGGGTAGCACCAGGTCTTCGGCGGCGCCATTGCTGCCGCGCAGCGACATTTGTACCCGATCGGCATCGGCGTATTTGCTGAGCATGCGGCTGGACACCTTGGCAGCTTCTATTTCAGGCTTGGTGGGCAGATGCACAAGGCTGTGTTGGGCGCTCATAGCAACCTCATCATGGCTTTTGAAGGGAATGGGGGCGGGGTTTACTCCGGCACTATAGCACAGGCGGCCCGGTGCAAACGAAATAAACGAAACTAAGCCGCTGCCCAACGAATCTTTCACCTCGATGCTTGCGCCCCTGTTTTGTCGCCGCCAGAACGGGTTAAAGTAGCCGCTCTTTTCCCGCCTGCGACCCCCATGGAATTTGTGAGAGTGTTGTCCCGCCTACGGATATTGCTGTTATTGCCGCTGCTGTGCTGGTGCGGCGCGCTGCTGGCTGCCAGCCCGGATATAGAGATCAGCGGCGGCCCCAAAAGCCTGCGCGAGAATGTGCGCTATTACCTGTCTATCGCCGAGGAATCCTGCACCACCCAGCCATGGCGCCTGAACGCGCTGCTACAGGAAAGCGAGGATGAGATCCAGGCCGCTGCCCAGGCCATGGGTTATTACGAACTGGAGTACGAGGCCAAACTCACCCGCAGCGACGACTGCTGGGGCCTGGAGATACAGCTCACCCCCGGCGCGCCGGTGCTGGTGCAGGAGCTGCGCATTGAAGTGCTGGGCGAGGGCGAAGCCGACCCGGTATTCCAGCCGCTGTTCGACAAGCCGGGGATCAAGATTGGCAGCCGCTTTAACCACGACAAATACGAAAAACTCAAAGCCCGCTTTGGCTCCTACGCCGCCGCCCACGGCTATTTTGATGGTGATTTCGCCCTGGCGCGGGTGGAGGTGAATGTGGCGGAAAAGGCGGCGCGCATCGCCCTGGTGTACAACACCGGGGTGCGCTACAAAATTGGCGCCATCGCCATGCAGCACCGCATCCTCTCGGCGGATTTCCTCAAGCGCTATTGGAATATCGCCGAGGGCGACCCCTACGACAGCGACAAGTTGCTGGAGCTGAAAAACCACTACAACGCCAGCAACTATTTTGCCTCGGCCACCGCCACACCCAACCTGCAAGCCCTGGAAAACGGCACTGTGCCCATCGAGCTGGTGCTGGAAGAGCGCAAGCGCCACGAATATTCCATAGGTTTGGGCGCCGCTACCGATACCGGCCCGCGGGTGCTGTTGGGCTTTGAGGACAGGTACATCAACCAGCGCGGTCACAGTTTGGCGGCGGATGTGAGCGGCTCAGAGGTGAAATCCACCGCCCAGCTGGTGTACACCATCCCCATGGAAAAACCGGCACAGGAATTCCTGAAGCTCTACACCGGCTACGAGGAAGAGGAAACCGACACCGCCATTACCAATAAGGAAACCTACGGCAGCAGCTACAGCTTTTTGCAAAAGAACCGCTGGCTGCAAACCTACGCCCTGGACTACCAGCGCGAGGATTCCATCATCGGCAGCGCCGCCGAAACCTCCACCAACCTGGTGATTCCCTCGGTAGCCTTTACCCGCACCCAAACCGATGGCAACCCCTACCCCCTGGGCGGCTGGTCGCTGATTGCCAAGCTGTCCGGCTCGCCGCAAACCCTGGGTTCCGATTTCAGCTTTGTGCAGTTTTACAGCCGCTTTAAGGCGGTGAAAGGTTTTAGTTTTGGCCGCCTGCTGTGGCGCACGGAACTGGGCACTACCTCCACGGTCGATTTTGATGGCCTGCCCGCCTCGGTGCGGTTTTTTGCCGGTGGCGACCAGAGCGTGCGCGGCTATGGCTACAAAACCCTGGGCCCGGTGGAATTGGTAGAGGGCGAGGAGCAGGTGATGGGCGGCAAGCACCTGCTCACCAATAGCCTGGAATACGACTACCGCTTTAGCGACAGCGACTGGGTGGCCGCCGCCTTTTTCGATATAGGCAATGCCGCCGACGAGGTGGATAACCCGGTATTCAAGCGCGGCGCCGGCCTGGGGCTGCGCTGGATTTCACCCATTGGCCCCATCCGCCTCGACCTGGCCAAGGCGCTGGACGACGACGAGGGTTGGCGGGTGCATATCAGCATGGGGCCGGACTTATAAGCATGATCTTGCGCCGACTGAAAAATTCCCTGTTGCTGCTGCTGGCGGTACTGATCCTGCTGCTGGCCAGCCTGAGCGCCCTGGTGGAAACCCAGGCGGGCAGCCGCTGGCTGTTGCGCCAGCTGGCCCAGTGGCTGCCCCTGGAGCTGGGGGAGGTGCAGGGCAACCTGCGCGCCGGGCTGGATGTCAGCCATGTCGCCTACCGCCAGGGGGAGCTGTATATCCGCGTGGAGCAGGCCAGTTTCCGCTGGCGCCCGGTGGATTTGCTCTACGGCGCTCTGGCGCTGCAATCGCTCACGGCCGGGCGCATCCTTATCCAACTGCCGCCCGCCGCCGAGCAATCCCCAACTGCCGAGCAGGCGACAGAGCCTTTTAGCGCCTGGCCCTCGCTGCGCCTGCCGCTGCGCATCCACCTGGATCAGCTGGCTTTGCAGCAGATTGAATATCGCCAGGGCGAGCTGGCGCTGGCCTGGCAGGAGCTGAGCGGCCGCGCCCTCAGCCTGGGCACCTTCCACCTGCGCTACAGCGACCTGCAACTGCGCCACCGCGACTACGCCCTGAGCCTCAGCGGCAAAACCGACCTGGATTTCCCCTACGCCAGCGATGCCAGTTTGGCGTGGCGCATAGGGGC
>CAMLRI010000064.1 GCA_946482385.1 uncultured Cellvibrio sp. | reverse complement strand
GCAGCTTTCTACCCTTGGCCGACCCGGAAAAAATCCTGCACATTCTGATCAACCTGCTCGGCAACGCCTGCAAGTTTTCCAGCGGTGGCGAGGTGCGTATTTGCGCTCTGCACCAGCCGGATCGCATCTACCTGAGCGTGGCCGATACCGGCATAGGCATGACGGCGGAGCAACAGCAGCATATTTTCGATCCCTTCCGCCAGGCCGACAGCAGCACCACGCGCAAATACCAGGGCAGTGGCCTGGGGCTGTCGATTACCCGCCAGCTGTGCGAGTTGATGGGCGGCAGCATTCGGGTGCAGAGCGAACTGGGCAAAGGCTCCACCTTTATCGTGGAACTGCCCTTGCCCATCCAGGCGACTGAACCGGCGTGCCAGGAGGATGCTGCTGAACTGGAGGCATAGCTACAATAAAAAACACGGGCTTCGTTGCATTGGACGACGGCTCATCTATCTTTGTATGTCTTAGTGCCAAAAACACTGATAATCTGATTTTTATGTTTTTTTGATAGATTGCCCGCGCTGGATAAAACGCGGCGCAGATTAACTCTTAGGGTGCAATTAGAACGCGGTATATAGGGCTGGTATAGCCCTCAGGTGAAGTATCGGGCACAGGATAGGTGTAAGCCCCCTTAGGGATGCCGCTGCTGTTAACAAGGTAGCCACTATGATGACTGTGTTTTTCCCCCGGGGGCGCCCACTGCTGTGGCTGGCGCCAGCGCTCTTGCCGGCTATGGCTCTGGGCCAACCGGTAACGGCGGAGGGGGATATTTTTAATCTCTCCCTGGCTGAGCTGGCGCAGGTGGAGATCTCCATCGCCACCGGCAACAGCACTCCCCTGGACCGCGCGCCGGCCTCGGCCTCGGTCATCAATGCTGCCGATATCCGCGCCATGGGCGCCCGCCACCTCGACGAGGTGCTGGAAACCATTCCCGGCCTGCATGTTTCCCTCTCTTCCCTTAGCCGTTTGGAGCCCGTCTATTCCATTCGCGGTATACACACCGGCTTTAACCCCCATGTTTTGTTGCTGCTCAATGGCGTGCCGGTGCAGTCCAGCTTGCAGGGCGGGCGGCCCACGCTATTTCGCCTGCCGGTCACCAGTATTGAGCGGGTGGAGGTGATCCGCGGCCCTGGGTCGGCCATTTACGGTGCTGATGCCTATTCCGGGGTGATCAATGTCATCACCAAGGATGCCGCCGCCATTGACGCCACCCGCATGGGCGGCGGTACTGGCTCCTTTGGCGCGCGCGAGCTGTGGTTGGAAACCGCTGGCCGCTGGGGCGATATAGGCCTGGCATTGGACATGACCTACCAAACCAGCAATGGCGATTCCGGACGGCGGGTAGATGCCGATTTGCAAAGCATTTTTGACTTCTACACCGGCACCCAGGCCTCCCTGGCACCCGGTGCCCTGGCTACCCGCTATGAGCTGCTCGATAGCCATATGGCGCTGAACAGCGAGCGCTGGCAGCTCAACCTGTGGAACTGGTTGTCGCGCGATGCCGGTTTGGGCGCCGGCGGTGCCCAGGCACTGGACGCCAAGGGCTGGCAGGATGGCAATGTGTGGCTGGCGGATTACAGCTACCGCTTCAACAGCGACCCCCAGGGCTGGGACAACAGCCTGTCCCTCAGCTACCTCTATTACGATCAGGAGGTGTGGTTCAACCTCTTTCCCGCCGGGGCCCTGCTGCCCATAGGGGATGATGGCAACCTGGATTTTGGCTCCACCAACCTGATCAGCTTTCCCGATGGTTATATCGGCAACCCGGGCGGGCTAACCGAGGAAACCAAGATCGACTATATCGCCAGCTACAGCGGCTGGGATAACCACCGCCTGCGCCTGGCGGTGGGCGTGCGCCGCCAGTCTTTGGATTCCAGCGAGCGCAAAAATTACGGCCCGGGGGTGATTCTGGGCGACCCGGATATGGTGGATGGCACCCTGGTGGATGTAAGCAACGGCCCCTATGTGTTTATCGCATCCAGTTCCCGCAACATCCGCTATTTATCGCTGCAGGATGAGTGGCGCCTGAGCCCCAACCTGGAGCTAACTACCGGCGTACGCTACGACGACTATTCGGATTTTGGCGGCACCACCAACCCGCGGGTGGCGCTGGTGTGGTCGGTCAACCAGAGTTTTACCAGCAAGTTGATGTATGGCAGCGCCTTCCGCGCCCCGGCTTTTTCCGAGCTGGGTTACAAAAACAACCCTGTCTCCCTGGGCAATAGCTCGCTCAAGCCCGAGCAGATAGACACCCTGGAGCTGGCCTTTAACTATCGCCACAGCCAGCAGCTGCAAACCACACTTACCCTGTTCGGTTACCAGGCCGAGGATATGATCGAGTTTGTGCAGGACCCAGGCGCCCCCACCCGCACCGCGCGCAACGCCCGCGACCAAAAGGGCAAGGGCCTGGAGTGGGAGTTGCATTGGAACCCCCTGCCGTCGTGGCGGCTCAACCTGGGTTACGCCTGGCAGGATGCCCGCGACCAGGCCAGCAACCAGAGTATTGCCGATGCCCCTGGCCAACTTTTGCAGCTTTCCAGCAGCTGGGAGTTTGCCCCCCAGTGGCTGGTTTACGGCCAGGTTAAATGGGTGGCCGACCGCGAGCGATTGGCGACAGATAGCCGCACCCCTATAGACGACTACACCCTGGCCAACCTGCGCCTCAGCCGCGAGCAGTTGTTGCCCAACCTGGATTTGGCCATGAGCCTGCGCAATATCGCCGATGCCGATGCCCGCGAGCCCAGCAGTGGCGAGATTCCCGGCGACTACCCGCTGGAAGGCCGCAGTGTCTGGTTGGAGCTGAACTATCGTTTGGATTGAATCCGCCTGGATTGATATTGCTTGAATTGATAAGGAACACCCATGTCCCAGGATGAAATCCCGTCCCCCCGCCACGAGCAGGTGCGCAGCCGCAACCAGGCTTTTGCCGAGCGCACTGCCACCCGCATCTGGTGCGAAGTTCCCAGCCCCACTAACCCCTATATCGCCCAGCAAGCGCTCTGCTATGGCTACGACCTGGCCGAGTTGATGCGGGGCAGCTCCTTTGTGGAGGTGTTTTACCTGCTGCTGCGCGGCGAGCTGCCCAGCCGCGAACAGGCGCAGCTGCTGGAGCAGTTAATGATCGCCCTGATCAACCCCGGCCCGCGCCACCCGGCCACCCGCGCCGCCATGAATGCCGCCATAGGCAAAACCGACCCGGTGCACATACTGCCCATCGCCCTGGGGGTGTTGGGCGGCAAGCACCAGGGCGCCGGCGAAATCGAGGCCGCCATGCGCTTTTTGCGCAAGGCCAGCCGCCAGCCGGCGGAGCAGCTGGTGGCGCAACTGGTCTGGCCAGCGGATGAGGATAGCTCCGGCGAATCCCCCGCGCCGGGTTTTGGCCACCACTATGGCGGTATCGACCTGCTTAGCCGCCAATTGGCGGAGCAGTTACTCAGCTTGCCGGGCGCCGGCCAGGTGCTCAGCTGGGGCGAATCCCTGGCGGCGCACCTGGCGCCCCAGGGGCGCGGCTGGCTGGCGACGGGCTTGGCTGCGGCGGTGTTTTGCGACCTGGGCTTCCAGCCCCGCGCCGGCGCCTGCCTCTATCAACTGATCGCCGCCCCCGGCCTGGTTGCCCAGGGCCTGGAGCTGGCCAACAAGCCCATTACCGCCATGCCCTTTGTGAAGGATGAGCACTATGTCATCGAGCGCGAATAACCCCCAGGCGGAGGAAGCCAGTGCCCGGGAGCAGCAGTGGGTGAAATACCTGGATGGCCGTCGCCAGCGCATCTACAGCTACACCGGCGGCTGGTTTCCCGGCAAGGGCGTGTACAGCCACGGCTACTCCATGCTGGAGCAGTTGGTGGGCGATAAATCCTATTTCCAGATTCTGATCCTCAACGCCACCGGGCGCATGGTGGATAAAAACCTGGCGGATTGGGTGGAGGCGATTTGCGGCTGCCTGAGCTGGCCGGACCCGCGCATCTGGTGCAACCAGATAGGTGCCCTGGCGGGCAGCGCCCGCGCCTCCAATTTGGCGGCAACGGTAATGGGCTGTTTGGCGACGGATTCGCGCACCTACGGGGTGCTGCCGATTATTGAAGGGGTGGGTTTTATCCAGCAGGCACTGGTGCGTCACCAGCAGGGCGCCAGCCCGGAACAGATAGTGGCAGAGGCCGCTGCGGCCCACGGCGGCAAGCCGCTGATCGTGGGTTACATTCGCCCCATCGCCAAGGGCGATGAGCGCTTGGAGGCCATGGAGCGCATCAGCCAGCGCCTGGGTATAGCGCGCGGCGCCCACCTGAGCCTGGCCTACCAAATCGAGCAGGCCATGCAGGCCGGTTATGGCGAGGGTATGAACATCAATGGCTATGTGGCGGCAGTGCTGGCCGACCAGGGCTTTAGCCCCGAGCAGGTCTACCGTATCTTCCCTACGGCCGTTGCCAGCGGTGTTACCGCCTGCTACCTGGACGCCCTGCGCCGGCCACCGGAATCCTTTCTGCCGTTGCGCTGCGACGACATAGACTACCAGGGGCCGGCGCAGCGGCCTTTACCTGGCAGGTCACATCAACCATAGCTCGTCTGGGGTTCCTGCACTTGCCCGGTGTTTTCAACCTGGATGCGGGCGCGCAGCCATTGGGCAAATTCTGTTTCACTGATTGAGCCTTCGGCCAGGCCGACCATGGCGGCGTATTTTTCTTCATCGCTGGCAACCAGGTTGCCGTGGTTTAGCCGCAAGAAAACGCGGTAGCACACATGGGCTGTGCGTTTATTGCCGTCGATAAACGGATGATTGCGCGCCAGGCCAAAAGCCAGGCTGGCGGCCAGGTCGGCCAAATCCGGTGGCGGCTCGCCATAAGCGTAGAGCTGCTGGGCGCGCGCCAGGGCGGAATCCAACAGCCCCTCATCGCGCACACCGCTACTACCGCCATGTTCAGCCAGTTGCCGGTCGTGAATGGCCAGCGCCAGGGTTTTGCTGATCCAGATAATCATGGCTCACCCCCTATTGCGCCAGCTGGTGTAGCACTTGGCGATCTTCGCGCATGATCTGCTCCGCCACCGCCATCTGCTCGGCCAGGGTGGGGTCGAAGGTGGTGAGTTTGATACCGTCGGGGGTTTCCAGCAGGTAGAGGTCGTCGCCCTTGGCCAGGCGCAGGCGCGCCAGGACTTCTTTGGGCAGGATAACGCCAGCGGAATTGCCGATTGAGGTAATTTTGAGTTTCATAGGGCCTCCAAAACGCCGTTATAACACATGGTGTAACCTAGCTATGCTAACAGCTGCGGGGGCTTGGGTCTATGGTTGTTTTTTGAGCGGGGTTTGGGCCTAGTCGAAGCGGATTTTATCAACCGGCAGTGGGTGGCCTATGTGGTAGCCCTGTACCAGGTCGACCCCCATACCCTTGAGGATGCTGAGTATCTCGGCATTTTCCACATATTCCGCCACGGCTTTTTTGCCCAGGGCCTGGATCACCTGGATGATGGCGCGCACCAGGGTTTGGTCGACAGTATCGCGGTGCAGGTTTTGGATAAAAGAGCCGTCGAGCTTGATGTAGTCGGCCGGTAGCTCCTTGAGATAGGCGAAGCTGCTGAAGCCGGAACCGAAATCGTCCACCGAAAAACTGCAGCCCAGTTGGTGCAGCTCGGCGATCACCCGCTGGGTGGTGCGCAGGTTGAACAGGCTGGCGCTTTCGGTCAGTTCAAAGGTGAGGCGTTTGGCCTCTACACCGGTTTCCTGCATGGCGTCGAGGATGGTGGATACCAATCGCTCGTCGTTAAAGGCCTGGGCCGATAGGTTGATGGCGATATGTTGCAGTTGCGGGTGCTGCTGCAGGTGCTGCAGCGCCAGCTGGATGATGCAGCGGTCGAGCAGGTGCATATCGCCCGAGGCTTCCAGGGCGGGAATAAATTGGTTGGGCGGGATTATCTCGCCCTGGGCACTGCGCATGCGTACCAGTGCCTCGTAGTAGGCCACGCGCCCGGCATTCACATCGAGTATGGGTTGGAAGTACAGCAGAACCCTGTGTTCGGCAATGGCCTGGCGCACCTGTTGCGAGATGCTGATGCGTTGGCGCAGGTCATCGCTTTCGCGGTCGGCGGGGTCGAATACATGGATCAGGTTGCGGCCGCGCCCTTTGGCCACATAGAGGGCGATATCGGCGCGCATCAAATGCTCTTCGGCGCGCAGGGTGCTGCTGTTGATCAGGGTCAGGCCGATACTGCAGCCCAGGGTGATGCGCTGGCCGTGGCTGTGCACACTGAATTCCCCGGTCAGCTGCTGTATATCGCGGGCAAATTCTTCCGCCTGCAGCTGGGTGACATCGTGCAATAGCACGGCAAACTCATCGCCGCCCAGGCGGCAAAAAATATCGGGGCGACGTATGCGGCGGCGCAGTAGTTGCGCCACTTCGCGCAGTACCTCATCGCCTTTTTGGTGGCCAAAGTTGTCGTTGATAACTTTAAAGTGGTCCAGGTCTATGTACACCAGGCCGTGCTGGCGATGGTTGCGCAGGGCGTCGGCGGTGAGTTGTTCGAGGGATGTCTCAAAAAAATGGCGGTTGTAGAGCCCGGTGAGTGAATCGTGCATCGCCAGGTATTGCAGCTGCTCCTGGGCGGCGCGCTGTTCGGTGATGTTGTCGATACAAATTGTCAGGCGCGCGCTGCCGCTGCCGGTGCCGGAAAGGTTGACCTTGAGCTGCACCCACAGCTTGTGGCCGTCGCTGTGGCTGAGGCACAGCTCCAGGTCGGCGCAGGGTTCGAAATGGCGCAGGGTGTAGCGCATCCGCTCGCGGGCCAAGGCCCACTGTGCCAGGCTGTCGGTGGCGATAAAGTCGCTCAGGGGGCGCCCCAGGGTCTGGCTGATCTCGTGCCCCATCAGGGTTTCCCAGGCGCGGTTGAGGTAGTGGATACAGAGGTTGTCGTCCAGCTCCATCACCACAGTTTGCAGGTCTTCCAGCAACTGGTGGTGGTTTTGGTACAGCTGGCGATAGGCCAGCTCGCGCTCCTGCAGGGTTTGGGCGCGCTGGGCGAACTGCTCGTTGCTCACCAAAAAATCTTCGCGGTGGATGGCGATGTCGCACACCCGCCGCAATTGTTCGGTGCGGAAGGGCTTGGGCAGGAAGTCCACCGCCCCCAGCAGCATCAATTCTTCGGCCTGCTCCACGGTGGTGTGGGCCGTCATAATCACCACCGGCTGCTGCGGGTCGATGCGCTGGATTTCGATCAGGATGTCGCGCCCCGACAGCCGCGGCAGCATCACATCCAGCAATACCAAATCATGGCGGCCGCGCTGCCAGGCGGCCAGGCCATCGCGGCCATCGGCGGCGACTTCTATCTCGAAGTGGGCGCCCAGCACCCGCTGGATCAGGTCGGAGGTGTCCTGCTGGTCTTCCACCACCAACAGGCGCGGGCGCGCCAGGCTGCTGTGGGGTTGGGATAGCAGCTGCTCTATGGCGCCGGGCAGGTGCTCCAGGTGTTCCAGGGGCAGCAGGCAGTTGATGCCGTATTCGCGCGCCGTCACTTCGGCAATGCGCTCACACCAGGTGTGGGCGAGGATAATAATGGGCAGGTTGGATGGGCACTTGAGAATACCGCTGCGCACCAGGCGCGACAGCCGCCAGCCATCCATATCCTGGATTTCCACATCGACAATCAACAGGTCTATGGGCTGCTGGCGCAGCAATTCCAAGGCTTTGGCGGCGGTGTTAAGCAGGTGTAAGTTTTGGCAGCCGGCGCTGCGCAAGCGGGTGCCGATCAGCTCCAGGGCTGAGGATTCGTGATTGACAATCAATATCTGGGCGCTGGCCGCACTGGCCAGGGACGCCGTGGCGGCACTGGTGATATTGCTGGTGATTGACGACACGCAAAGCCCTCGAATGCTAAGTGACCATTAGCCTAGCATATAGCTCTCTGTTATATGCAAGCTATTTACATCTGGTTTTTCCTTGCCGTTCGCATAAGCAAATCTTGAGGTTTTTAGCCGCCCGGGGTGGCAGAGCCACTTTCGGCCAGGCTGCGGATACGGTCGCCCATAGGCGGCACCTCTTCGCGATCTATGCGTACATCCAGCAGTGTAGGTCGGTTTTTGGCGAAGAGTGCGGCCAGATCCAACTGCTCCAGCTGTTCTGGCGCCTCAATCACCAGGCTATCTATATCCATCGCCTTAACCAGGGCGGCATAGTCGACCTTGTTTAGTTCCCAGCCGATGGATTCCTGGCCGCCCAGGCGCTGGCCGTGCATCACCATGCCCATCACCCCATCGTTAAGCAGCACTACCACCAGGGGCAGCTGGTGCTGGGCAGCGAGGGTGATCTCCTGGCCGCCCATCAGGTAGGCGCCGTCGCCCATCAGGCATAGGCTGGGCGCGCGGCGGTTGGCCAATAGTGAGCCAATGGCGGCGCTCATGGCCCAGGCCATAGAGCCAAAGCTCATGGCAATGCGATAAAAGCCCTGATCCTGACGGCTGTGTAA
>CAMLRI010000063.1 GCA_946482385.1 uncultured Cellvibrio sp. | reverse complement strand
GATGCGCAGTACCTGCTGGAACAAACCCTCGCAGCGGAACAGCCAGCGGGTGGTTAGGCAGGCGGCAATCACCACCAGCATGCTGGGGAAAATAATATTGGGGTTATAGGTCAGCTCCAAAATAGCCATCATCGCCGCCAGGGGCGCGTTGAGGGTGGCACCCATCATGGCGCCCATCCCCAGGATCACATAAAAACCTATGGCACTGGCAGAGCCGGGCATCAACCACTGGGCGGCACTGCCCACGGCACCTCCCACGCAGGCGCCGATAAACAACAGTGGCCCCACCACGCCGCCGGGCATGCCAACCCCCAGGCTAACGGCGGTGGCGAGCAGCTTCACCAGGGCGATGGCCAGCAACAGGCTCAGGCCAAATTCACCGTTCAGGGCACTGCCGATGGTGTCGTAACCTACTCCCATAATCTGCGGTAACCACAGGGCGCAGCCGCCAGTGAGCAAACCGGCCAGGCCAAAGCGCAGGGCAATGGGGCGGTTGAGCGCCCAGCTGCAGCTGAAACTGTGCAGGCGAATATAGGCGGCCGCGAACACAGCGACAGCCAGGCCAACCAATGCCATCAGCGGCAGCTCGGCCAAATCGCCCATTACTGTTTGCGCATTAATAAAGGCAATTTCCGGCCCAAAGGCCAGGCGCGTCATAGTGGCCCCGGCGACCGCAGCCAGGGTAATGGGAATAAACCCGGCGATGGTGTATTCCAGCACCACCACTTCCATCGCAAAAATCACCCCGGCCATAGGGGTGTTAAAGCAGGCGGCGATGGCCGCAGCCACGCCACAACCAGCGAGGGGGCGCAGGCTGTTGACGGGAAGTTTCAACCATTGGCCCAGGAGTGAACCACTGCCGGCCCCCAGGTGCACCGCCGGGCCTTCGCGTCCCACCGATTGGCCGCTGAGCAGGCACAGGGCGCCGCCGAAAAATTGCGTGACAACATTGCCCAGAGGCATGCGCCCCTGGTGGTTTTGGAATCTGTCCATCACATGGCCGATACCGGCGGCGTGGTGGCGCTTGTCAACCAGTTGCAAAATCCCTCCCAGCAACAAGGCACCCAGCACCGGCAGGGCAAGGTGTACTAGTGAGTGCAGGGCTTCAAAGTTTTCAAAATCCCGCGGCAACAAATATCCCAGGGGTAATTCCACCGCCCAGCGGAATAGCACTATCACCGCGCCGGCAATAATGCCGGTGGCCAGGCCGAGCAGTGTGAGTTGGGGCAGGGAATCGTCGACCGCCAAGCGGTCGCGCAGGGATTCGGCGTGGCGGCTCAAGCCCCGTCCAAGGCCAGAGATAGGAGATTGATGAGGAGGCTGTGGCTCGGAGGGCACGCGCGATTTCCTGTATAGGTGGTGCCCCGCATGTGCGGCAGCTTTTGCTTTCGATTTATGGATAAGGCTTTTATGATAGCCCTCTTTCTCTGGGCGCTTACCATACCCAGACTCGTTCATTGACGCAAATAGCACAAACTAAGGGGGCAGACGTGATTAAAGCAGGCATAGTGGGCGGTACAGGTTACACCGGGGTTGAGTTGCTCCGCCTTCTTGCAAAGCATCCCCAGGTAGAGGTGGTGGTGATCACCTCGCGCGCCGAAGCCGGGGTAAAAGTAGCGGATTTGTTCCCCAATTTACGCGGCCATATCGACCTGGCTTTTAGCGAGCCGGATGTGCATGTGTTGGGCCAGTGTGATGTGGTGTTTTTCGCCACTCCCCATGGCGTCGCCCAGAATATGATGCCGGCGCTGATGAAAACCAACGCCCGTATTGTCGACCTTTCTGCCGACTTCCGTATCCGCGATGTGCCCCTGTGGGAAAAGTGGTACGGCCAAACCCACGGCGCCCCCGAGCTGGTGCCCCAAGCGGTTTACGGCCTGCCGGAAGTTAACCGCGCTGCCATACGCACTGCCAAACTGGTGGCCTGCCCGGGTTGCTACCCCACGGCCACCCAGCTGGGCTTTTTGCCGCTGCTGGAAAACAACCTGGTCGACCCCAGCCGTTTGATCGCCAATGCGGCCAGCGGTGCCAGCGGCGCCGGCCGTCAGGCCAAGATCGACAACCTGTTAATGGAAATCAGCGACAGCTTCAAAGCTTACGGCGTTAAAGGCCATCGCCATTTGCCGGAAATCGAACAGGGTTTGCGCGATGTACAGCCTGCTGGTGTAGCCCCGGCGGCCCTGACCTTTGTGCCGCACCTGCTGCCGATGATTCGCGGTATCCACTCAACCCTGTACGCGACCCTGTTGGATGTGAACCATGTGCCGGATTTGCAGTCTCTCTACGAGCAGCGCTATGCCAATGAGCCATTTGTGGATGTGTTGCCCGCCGGTGAGCATCCGCAAACCCGCAGTGTAAAAGGCTCAAATGTATGCCGCATCTCAGTTTTCCGCCCCCAGGCGCGCGATACTGTGGTGGTGCTTTCGGTGATCGACAACCTCACCAAGGGCGCCTCCGGCCAGGCGATCCAGAATATGAACATCATGTTCGGTTTCGAGGAGACGGCCGGATTGGATGTGGTGGCGCTGCTGCCCTAAGCATCTGCAGGTAAAGGGAGCCTTATGGCTCCCTTTGTATTTATTGAATCTGCTCACAGGGTGCCGTAATTGCAGGGCGCCAGGATTTTTATCTCACAAAACCAATAATCACAACCAATAAGCAAGATCACCCATGGCTAAAGTAAAAGGCTCTCCGCAATACCGAATGAAAGTGGTTCCCCATCGCCCGCTGCGCAGCCTGCTGCTCTGGTTGGTGGCGGTGGTATTGGCGCTTGCCGCCGTAGCTGCCAGCTATTGGTATGCGCAGTACCAGGCCAGCCGGGCAGGCATGTCGGCGGAATCGGCCAGGGCATTGCGCAACCAGCTGGCCAGCCTGCAGGAACAAAACCAAAGCCTGCAGCAACAGCTGGCGCAGGCGCAAATGGGCGCTGAAATCGATCGCAAATCTTCGGAAGAATTGCGCCAACTGCTGCTGGAGCGGCGCGAGCAAATCAGCCAACTCAAGCGCGATATCTCGGTGTATCGCATGATGTCTGCGCGCAGTTCCAACAACCCCCTGGGGATCAGTTTCGGCACCTTCTCGATAAAGCCTCTGGACGGCAATCGCCAGCAACTTAAGCTAGTGGTGCAAAAACTGGCCGAAGGGGAAGATGAATTCGAAGGTGTATTGCTGGCCACAGTGGTGGGGAAGCAGGCCGGTGTTGAGCAGCGTATTCCGCTGTGGCAGCTGGCGATTACCGCCGAGGGTGCTGAGCCTATGGGTGAAAAAATCCCCCTGGACTTTAACTATTTCCAAAACATAGAAACTGTATTGCGTCTGCCCGATGGCTTTGTGGCCGAGCATTTGGCGGTGCGTTTGGAATCTTCAGCCAGGCGCAATCCGCTGGTGGTAGAGCAGCAGCTGGAGTGGCTGCAACCGGATCAGGCAAACCCTTAAGCGCGAGGAAAAAGACTATGGCATTTTCAAATAATCACACATTGATATCGCGCGGTACCCGCATAGTGGGCGATGTACATTTTAGTGGCGATTTGCAACTGGAAGGGCAGGTGGTGGGCAATATCATTGCCGAATCAGCCAAGGACGCCAAACTGGTGGTGGCCGATACCGGGCAGGTGGAAGGTGAAATCCATGTGCCGGTGGTGGTCATTAACGGCCGTGTTGATGGCAATATCCATTCATCCAAGCACCTGGAATTGGCCAAAAAAGCCCTGGTCACTGGTGCCGTCCATTATCACGCCATCGAGATTGTTAGCGGCGCACGGATCAATGGCAGCCTGATCAGCACTTCCAAAGATGAATTGCCTGAGCCGGCAGCTACTCCCGTGGCGGCTGGGCTGAACCCGGTTAGCTAGGGTTCCGCTAGCGAATAGTTGATTGTTTTACTCAGGTAAAGGGATAATGCCCAGGTGCTCAGCGTGAGTGGTTGTTGGAGTTCCTATGTCGTCCAGTCCCGAAATTTTCATCCCCCAGGTTGTCGCTGTTACTGACAGCGCCGTCGCCAAAGTCAAAAGCCTGATCGAAGAAGAAGGCAACGCCGATTTGAAATTGCGCGTGTATGTTACCGGCGGCGGTTGTTCCGGCTTCCAGTATGGTTTCACCTTTGATGAGGCTGTTGCCGAGGATGATTCGATTGTAGAGCGCGATGGCGTTAAGGTGGTGGTGGACGCTATGAGCTACCCCTACCTGGTAGGCGCGCGCGTTGACTATGAAGAGGGGCTGCAGGGTTCCAAGTTTGTGATCCAGAACCCCAATGCCTCTAGTACTTGCGGCTGCGGTTCTTCTTTCTCGATTTAATTACGTCGACACCCAGCCAAATCCCGCCCTCTAGGCGTAATAAATCCCGCCCAAAATCACCTCTTGCGCCGCCCCGGTAACTGCACACAGGTTGCCAGGCTGGCGCTTGAGGGTTTGCTCCGCCAGCCAGGCAAAGGCCATGGCTTCTACCCACTCAGGGGCTATTCCCAGGTCGGCGCTGGTGCACACAGTGTCACCGGGTAGTGCTTCGGCCAACGCCTCCAGCAGTGCGGGGTTATAGGCGCCACCGCCACACACAATAATTCGCTTGCGTGTCTGGCTTAGCCTGTGGGCCTCGCGGGCGATACTGGTGGCTGTTAATGCCAACAGGCTGGCTTGTACATCGGCAGGGGCAATATCTCCCAGGGGGTGGATACATCTATCCAGCCAGTCCAGGTGAAATTCTTCCCGCCCGGTACTTTTGGGGGCGCGCAATTGGAAAAATGGATGTTCCAGCAGCGATGCCAGCAGTTGGCTATGAACCTGCCCGGAAGCTGCCCATTGCCCATCGCGGTCAAAGGCCAGGCCTTGCCAGCGCTGGATCCAGGCGTCCATGAGTACATTGCCTGGTCCGGTATCAAACCCGACAACCTCCCCCGTGGTCGCCAGCCAGGTTAGATTGGCCATGCCGCCAATATTCACTATCAGGCTGTCTTGTTCGGCAGAGGCAAACACTGCGCGGTGGAACGCGGGCACCAGTGGCGCACCCTGGCCGCCGGCTGCCATATCCCGCCGGCGAAAATCCGCCAGGGTGGTTATACCTGTCAATTGTGCAATGGTATTGGGGTCGCCAATTTGCAGGCTGAAAGCGTGACTACCTATGGGCTTGTTATGTGGGGGGCGGTGGCGGATGGTTTGGCCATGGCTGCCAATTGCTGCTACTTCTGCGGCTGGGCATTTGGCTTTGGCGAGCAATTGTTGCACCGTCAAGGCAAACTGCTGCCCTAGTTCTACATCCAGGCTGCCCATGCGATCTATTTCATTGTCGCCGGGTAGGCACAGGCTATGAATTTGATGGCGCAGTTCGGGCGGAAGTGGCTTGCTGTGGGTGGCGATCAGCTGTGGAGGTGAGCCAGGTTGCACCAGCACCGCATCTATAGCGTCAGCACTGGTGCCTGACATCAAGCCCACAAAATACTGGTTCTGGGCCATAAGTGGTCAGCTGTATTAATTGTTGCGAGAAGATCCCTTGGCCATGGCCACTTGGGTACTGGCTTCGCTAAACTCGTTGAGCTTGGCGATCAGCGGCTGGGTGCTGGCATTGAATCTGGCCAGTTGCGACTTGTCGATTCCCATGGCTTTGGGCAAAGGAACTGTTACCGGGTTGCGCACCTGGCCGTTGATATGAAACTCATAATGCAAGTGTGGGCCAGAGGCCAGGCCAGTGGAGCCTACATAGCCAATAATGTCACCCTGGCTCACGCGCGTGCCAACCCGCATGCCTTTGGCGAAGTTGTGCATATGGCCATAGAGGGTTTCGTAGCCGCTGCCATGGTTGATAACTATGCAGTTGCCATAGCCGCCTTTACGGCCTGCAAAAGCAATCTTGCCATTGCCGGTGGCGCGAATCGGAGTGCCGCGGGCTGCGGCATAATCTGTGCCTTTGTGGGCGCGAATAATATGCAGTACCGGGTGTTTGCGATTTGGGTTGAAGTGGGAGCTGATCCGGGCAAACTCAATGGGGGTGCGCAGAAAGGCCTTTTGCATACCGCGACCATCGGGGGTGTAGTAGCGTGCATCCCCTTCTTTATCGACATAGCGCACCGCTTTAAAGGTTTTGCCGCTGTTAGTGAATTCGGCGGCCAATATCTTGCCCGTGCCTATGCGCTTACCGTTCAGGTGCTGCTCTTCATACATCACCTTGAATGAATCACCTTTTTGTATATCCAGGGCGAAATCCACATCCCAGCCAAAAATATTGGCCAATTCCATGGTCAGCGAGGTGCTCAGCCCGGAGCGTTTGCCGGCCATATAAAGGGAGCTGTCGATAATTCCTTCGCTGAAGGCGTATTTAATGTCGGGAGTCAGGGATGTGTTGGTTGCGCTAAAGCCTTTGGCTTCGCGTTTAAAACTAAAGCTTTCCAGCATATTGATGTTATAGGTCAGCTCTTGCAGTTGGCCTTGGTCGTTAAGCTGGAATGCCAGTTTCTGCCCGGGCTTAATCTGGCGCAGGGTTTTTGCCTCTTTGGCATCATTGAATAGCTCGTAGATGTCTTTGTCGCTCAGCCCGGCACGGCGGAACAGCAGTGACAAACTATCGCCAGATTGCACCGTAAATTCTTTGATTAAGGGAGTTTCGATGGTTGATTCTGGTGCCGCTAAGGGGGCCGGTTGTTCCAAGGATGTTTTGGATATTGCCTGGGGAAGAACTTCGGGAGCGTTTAAGGCGGCATCAAGGCTGGGTAAGAGTGGGCGAGGATCGTAACTGGCGTTGGATGTATCTATGTTGGTGGTGGAGGCTGACTTGGGAGTTATCACCAGTGAAACCATCAGGCACAGTGCTAGCAATGCCAAGGCAATCAAATGCCCTCGCGGGAATTGCTTCAACAAGATATTGGCGATGACCTGATAGTGGCTCTTTATAGGGGCCATAGACTAATCGACTCGTCTTATATGAATGTGATCCAACAAAGGGCACTTTATAGCAGAAAAATACGCCACTAACACCCCAAAACTTCACATTGCTGTCATAAGCCCATGCTTTGGTCTTGTAATTGAAAAGGGATAGGGTATCTTTGCCGCCTTTTTCTGCCTTCTTTATATATGTATTAAGTCCCGGTTGATCGGATTGGTTGGTGCGTTATGACGTCGATAGACACACATTTTTTACAAGAGTTGCAAGAGCGTGGGCTTATTGCCCAAATGACCGGTGGCGATGCTTTGGCGGAGCACCTCAATAGCGGTAGTCGTACCCTTTATAGTGGCTTCGATCCCACGGCGGATAGTTTGCATATCGGCCATTTGGTGCCTTTGCTCGCCTTGAGGCGCTTTCAGCAGGCGGGGCACAAGCCGATTGCCCTGGTAGGCGGGGCCACTGGTCTGGTGGGTGATCCCAGCTTCAAGGCTCAAGAGCGCAAGCTTAATACTCCCGATGTGGTTGCCGGTTGGGTGGATAGGCTCAAACAACAGGTGAGCTGCTTTATTGATTTTGATTGCGGCGCCAATTCTGCCGAGGTGGTCAACAACCTGGATTGGGTTGGCGAGATGAATGTGCTGACTTTTTTGCGCGATGTTGGCAAGCACTTTTCGGTCAACAATATGATCAATAAGGAGTCGGTGAAGCAGCGTATTGAGCGTGAAGGGGAGGGTATTTCCTTTACCGAGTTCACCTATATGCTGTTGCAATCCTACGATTTTGCCGAGCTTTACCGTCGCCATGAATGTACTTTGCAAATTGGCGGTAGTGATCAATGGGGTAATATCACTGGCGGTATAGATCTCACCCGCCGCCTTCATGGCGGTCATGTATTTGGTCTCACCATGCCCTTGGTAACCAAGGCGGATGGCACCAAGTTCGGCAAAACCGAAACCGGCACTGTCTGGCTGGATCCTGCTAAAACATCCCCCTATGCCTTCTATCAATTCTGGCTCGGCACTGCTGATGCTGATGTGTATAAATTCTTGCGTTATTTCACCTTTTTGAGTCTCGAGGAAATTGCACGAATTGAAGCTACAGATGCGGCAAGTGAAAGCAAGCCGGAAGCTCAGCGTATTTTGGCGGAGCAGATGACTCGTCTTGTTCATGGCGATAAAGGGTTAGAGGCAGCGCAGCGCATTACCCAGGCATTATTCAGTGACGAGTTGGCGGCTCTCGGTGAATCAGACTGGTTGCAATTGCAACAGGATGGGCTGCCGACATCGCGTTTGAAGCGCGCAGACTTGGATGGTACACCCCTGACTCAGTTGTTGGCCGAGGCGGAAATGGCGCCCAGCGGCAAGCAGGTTAAAGATGCGTTGCAGCGTGCGGCTGTGTTTATTAATGGTGCGCCCAGGGGGCTTGATGACAACCTGAATGCAGGTGGCTGTTTTGCGCCTGATGTTGCATTTTATGGTCGTTTTTATCTCGTCCGTCTGGGCAAAAAGAAGTATCACCTGTTTGAAATTGTCTAGTGATTGTCCGATTAGTTTTAATGTTGGTCATGTGTTGGAAAAAAGTGCGGTATTCAGCAAAAAACACTTGCCTTGGGTGCTGCGGGTGCCTATAGTTCGCGCCCTCGCCGCCGGGGCAGTCAGTTTGGATGTG
>CAMLRI010000062.1 GCA_946482385.1 uncultured Cellvibrio sp. | reverse complement strand
GGCCGGCGAAATCCAGTACTTCGGCGTTATCGTAAAGGTAGATGGCGATATTCATGGCGATTCCCTCTGTTAACAAACCCCGGCGCGCCGGGGTTTTATGGCATTAAGGTCAGTGTGCGCCAGCAGTTGCCCCCTGCGCCAGCACCTCGCGGATAACATAGCGCCACGGCCTGGTGGGGCGACCAATTAACCGGCTGAGCTGATGGCTATCATCAAACAGCGCCCCCTGGGCGGCACTGGCGTCCGAAGAGGCCAACAGCTCCGCCAGCCATTGCGGCAAACCGGCGCCGATTAACAACTGGCGGTACTCCGCTTCGGGCATATCGCTGTAGGCAATGGGCTTGCCTGCCTGCTGCGCCAGCTCGGCGGCAAATTCGGCGAGGCTGTAGGAATCATCCCCCGCCAGTTCGTAAACCTTGCCCGCCTGGTTCGGTTGCAGCAGCACCTGTGCCGCTGCCGCCGCATAGTCGGCGCGCGCCGCCGAGCTGATACGGCCAGCGCCGGCGCTGCCAAATAAGGCACCAAACTCTAAGGCGCTCGGGATGCTGGCGGTGTAGTTTTCGGTGTACCAACCATTGCGCAAAAGCGCGTGGGGAATCCCCGATGCCTGCAAGAGCTGCTCGCTGGCCAGGTGCTCCTGCGCCAGCGCCATGGGTGAGGTGTCGGCACGCAGCAGGCTAGTGTAGGCAATAAACCCCACACCGGCCTGTTGCGCCGCCTCGATCACATTGCGGTGCTGGGGCAGCCGCTGGCCAACTTCGCTGCTGCTGATCAACAGCAGTTTTTCCACGCCCTGCAAGGCGCTCAACAGCTGCGCAGGCTGGGTGTAATCGGCCTGGCGCAGCACTATGCCCCGCGCCGCCAAATCGGCAGCCTTGGCAGGGTTGCGCACCAAACCCACCACTTGGCTGGCGGGAAGCTGTTGCAGTAATTGGTCGATAACAAGGCGGCCAAGCTGGCCGCTAGCGCCGGTGATAGCAATCATAAAAACCTCTCAGGGAAAATGGCTCAATTCAGGGACTTGATGCTTGCAAGCAGTGGGCGCAGAATATCAACCACACTAACAAATAGTAAGTACGCACAAAAAGGTAAGTATGAAATCGCCCCAGCACAACCTTCAGGACAAGCCCCAGAACAAGCCCCGGGACAGCCGCCAAGCCAGCCCCAGCCTTACCGAGATGCTGGGCGCGGGCAATGTTTTTGCCCACCAATGCCCTTCGCGGCTGATCCTCAACCATGTCACCAGCCGCTGGGGGGTGCTGGTACTGGTGGCCCTGCTGGAGGGCACCCATCGCTTTAGCGAACTGCGCCGGAAAATCACCGGCGTCAGCGAGCGGATGCTGGCGCAAACCCTGCAACAACTGGAGGCCGATGGTTTTGTCGCGCGGGAAGCCAAACCGGTAGTGCCGCCCCATGTGGAATACAGCCTAACCCCCCTGGGGCAGGAGATAGGCGTGAAGGTGCGCGATTTGGTGGTGTGGATTGAAGGCAACCTGGGGCGAATTAAGCTCGATCACCCGGTTTCGCTTTAACGATTTTTTTACTGCGCTCGCCAATGGCGCCCACGGCGGCCAAACCCAGCAGGCGGCGGAATTTGGGGCACTCCATATGGCTGGGGGCCGAACAGACGGCAGCATGTTGCAGGCCATTGCGCATGGCCGTTAATTTTTTAATGGTTTTATCCAGCTCATCCGCTTTTTGTTGCAGCAGCTGGCGATCAATCGCCGGCTGGCCATCGGCGCCCAGCATGGGCGCTATTTCCTCCAGCGAAAACCCTGCCGTTTGCCCCAGGGCGATCAGCGCCAGGCGATCCAATACCCCGGGGGCAAACAGCCGGTGCAGGCCGCGCCGCCCGACAGATTTGATCAACCCCTTCTCTTCATAAAAGCGCAATGTCGACGCCGGAATGCCGGTGCGTTTTACCACCTCGGAAATATCCATAAGTGCTTGACCTCAAGTGAACTTGAAGTAGTAGCCTAGTTCCTGTACCCCCCAAGTGCAACCGAGGAACTTGTATGAACTGGTTAATAGCAACTATAGCGATAGGCCTGGGCGCCACCCTGGTGATGGATGCCTGGAGCTGGCTGCGGCAAAAAATCTTCCGTATAGCACCGCCCAACTACGCCCTGCTGGGGCGCTGGGTGGCGTATATGCGCCAGGGGCGTTTTTACCACGCCAAGATCAGCGAAACCCCGGCGGTCAGGGGCGAGCGCTTGATTGGCTGGCTGGTGCACTACCTCACCGGCCTGGTGTTCGCCCTGCTGCTGGTGGCCATAGTGGGGCAGCCCTGGCTGCAATCGCCCAGCCTGGCGCCGGCAGTGCTGTTCGGCCTGGCCAGCGTGGCAGCGCCGTTTTTGCTGATGCAGCCAGGTATGGGCGCCGGCATTGCCGCATCGCGCACCCCCAGGCCCCAGGCCGCGCGCTGGCAAAGCCTGTTAACCCACCTGGTTTTTGGGATTGGCCTTTACCTGAGCGCCGCTGCCATCCAGTTGATTACCAGCATCCACTATTAATTTTTTACTGATTCTTTTTTCACTGGTTAGGAGAAACTTATGTACATTCCCGCCCGCTTTGCCCCCTTGCTGTTCAGCGCCATTTTGTCGGCCATCATGGTCGCGTTTGTTTCCGCTTTTGTGTTGATCTCCGCCCAGGGTTTGCACAGCGGCCTGGTGGCAGCTTGGTTAAAAAGCTGCGCCACCACCTGGCCAGTGGCCTTTCCCACTGTGGCCGTAGTGGCACCCCTGGTCAGGCGCTGGGTTGGCAAGATCACCCGCTAACACCGCATTACCGCACCGCAAAAACAACAGTGCCCGGCATGCCGGGCACTGTTGTTTGCAGCCAAATGTACAAAGGCTAAAGCTGAGCAACATGGGGCTTTTCGTTAAAGCGGCTGTGCGCTTCCAACAACAATTGTGCAAAGGCGGGCAAATGGTGCAGCGGCTGCAGGGCCGGGTCCTGGGCAAAATCGTCCAGGTGGGCATCGCCTTTAATCAGCGCTTTGGTTAAAAACGCAATGGCCTCATCAAAATGCGACAGGCTGGTGTGGGCACAGGCCAGTTGGTAAAACGCGTGGGCGTTGTTGGGATCCAACTGCAGGGCGCGCTGGCACAGGTTAATGGCCCACTGGGGCTCTTTGGATTCCAGCGCCGCATCGGCCTTGTAAGTTAAGGCTTCGCAATCGCGCGGGTTGAGGGCGAGGATTTGGTCGTAAATGGCAATTTTGTTGGCCGGCGAGGATTCTTGGGCCGCGCGCAGCCAGAGCGCGTGAATTTCCTTGGTGCGCTCTATAGCCTCGCGGTTTTCGTCGATAAAGGTGGATTTCTCGCGCAGCTGCTGTTCAATTTCATGCAGCCGCTGCTCGTAGGCGCCGATCAGTTTTTGCAATTCCTCATCGGCCAGCTTACTCATTTTTTCTTTCATTTCGCGGATGGAAGTCCAACCCACAATAACCAGCACCGAACTCACCGCGGCAATAATGTAGAAAAAATTGGATACAGTGCTGGTGGCATAGCTAACGCTTTTATCAACCGCATCAATTTGGCGATCGGTAATTTGCTGGATAAATTCCACCCGCTGCGCCGCCATATCGCTGCGCAGCTGTTTTAATTCATCCAATATGTAGCGCTCGGTAAACGCGGAATAAAGCGGCTTATCCAAATGCTCCACGGTTAGCTGGGCCTTGGCCGCTGGCGCAGGTTCAAGTACAGGCGCAGGCTCCAGCACAGGTGCAGCATTGGCTTCTGTTTCGCCACAGGCCAGGGGCGCCCAGCTAGCCAACACCAGCAACCACCACACCCAACCGCGCCGCCTTAACATTGGTTGCTTGCCCCACTGCTTATTCAATAGTGTCTGCCACTAAGCCATAAGAACCCTCGGCGTTGTGCACCTCTTTGCCATTGAGCGGCGGGTTAAACACGCAGGCCATTTCCATTTCTTCAAAGGCGCGCAAGATATGCTGGTCGTGCCGGTCGAGGATATAAATTGTGCCCGGCGCTATGGCGTGGGTTTGGCCTGTAGCTATATCGACAATTTCACCGCGCCCGCGTATGCAATACACAGATTCAATATGCTGCTGGTAATGCAAATGCAGCTCGGCATGCTGAAAAATGCGGGTAATGTGAAACGAAAAATCGGCGCCGTCCTGCTTGAGCAACAGGCGGTTACTTTCCCAACCGGGCGCACTAATGCAGCGCCCCTGGGCTTTGGCATCGGCCAGTTTTCTCACGATCATATAAACCTCCGGCTAACAATCTAAGGAACCCAATTAAATTCTATGGCGACAAATGGGTAGAGCTTTTCAGGCACTTTTTATGTACGCGCTTTTTATTTACGCACGTTTTATTTACGCGCTTTTGCGGCCCATAAATTGTTGCGCCATTACCGCGGCAAAACTCTCTTTAAGAATATGCAGGCCTTTGCACAAATCCTCTTCGCTGATGGTGAGCGGACAAAAACATTTCACCACCTGGCCCAGGTTGCCGGAGGTTTCCACAATCAGGCCGCGGGCAAATGCCTGGCGGCATATGGCATCAGCCACCTCGCCGCTGCTGCATTCAATGCCCTGCATTAAACCGCGGCCTTTTACCCGCAGGGCGAGCAGGCCATGGGCATCGACAATGGCTTTAAAATGCTGGCTGACCAGCTCGGCCTTGTGGCCGATTTCCCGCGCAAACTGCTCGCCCGCCCAGTAGTATTCCAGCGCGGCGGTGGCAGTAACAAAGGCGTGGTTATTGCCGCGAAAAGTGCCGTTGTGCTCGCCGGGCAACCACTGGTCCAGCTGCGGTTTTAATAGCACCAAGGAAAAAGGCAAACCAAAACCGCTGAGGGATTTGGACAGTGTCACTATGTCGGGCACTACACCGCTGCTTTCAAAACTGAAGAAGCTGCCAGTGCGGCCACAGCCGGCTTGTATGTCGTCGACAATCAACAGCATGTCGTGCTTGCGGCACAATTTGTACAAGCCCTGCAACCAGCTGTCGGCCGCCACATTTAAACCGCCCTCCCCTTGCACCACTTCCACAATCACAGCGGCGGGAATATCCACACCGCTGGAAGGATCGCTGAGCAATTTATCCATCATCTTTAGTGTGTCGGCATCGCGGCCGTGATAGCCGCAAAAAGGCATGCGCTCCACATGGTGCAAATCCACCCCGGCGCCACCGCGATGGTGCTGGTTGCCGGTGGCGGCTACCGCCCCCAGGGTGACGCCGTGGAAACCGTTGGTGAAGGCAATAATATTGCTGCGGCCCTTTACCTTGCGCGCCAATTTAAGTGCGGCCTCAACCGCATTGGCGCCGGTGGGGCCGGTAAATTGCACGCGGTAATCGAGCGAGCGGGGAGTAAAAATTAATTCCTGCAGGCGCTGCAAAAAAGTTGCCTTGGCCTGGGTGTGCATATCCAGGCCGTGGGCTATGCCGTCCTGGTCGATGTAATCCATCAGCGCTTTTTTAAGCAGCGGATTGTTGTGGCCATAATTGAGCGAGCCGGCGCCGGCGAGAAAATCCAGATAGGCATTGCCTGCCTCGTCGTACAAATAACTGCCCTTGGCGCGATGAAATACCACCGGAAACGAACGCGAGTAAGAACGGACTTCGGATTCCATCTGCTGAAAAATATCCATCATGCTTGGCTCCTCTAACCATGGGTCCGGCACAAAAATAACCGGGTGAAAAAATCCTGTTTGTACTAAATACCGCTAGCGCCGGCCGGGAAAATTAACCGGCGGCGATAGGGGCACAAGAAAAGATCGCGGGGGAATTAATTAATCCAGCCACAGGCGTGCACCGGGGCTGCGCAAACCGGCGCGCAGGTTGTCCAGGTGGTAGCTCATGGGCTTGTCGTCGTTGGCGCGGTTGGGCAGCGGCGCTATGCGCAGCAGGTATTCATCCTCGTGCTGGCCGGCGAAATGGCGGTCGCGCTGAAACAGCAAATGCTTGGCCGGCAGGGCGTTGCAGCTTTTGGCAAAGCTTTCAAACAGCGCCCAGGAGGCCTGGTTGCCGGGGGTGATGGTGGTTTCCAGGCGCAGCACTTTTTCGCAAGCTGGCTGGTCTACCAGCCAGTGCAGCATGCGCTTGCCCAGGCCGGCGCCGCGCGCCTCGGCGGAAACGGCCACCTGCCACACAAACAGCGCCTCTGGCTCATTGGGGGGAATGTAGGCGGAAATAAAACCCACCAGCTCGCCATCCAGCTCGGCCGCTACCGAGGTATCGGTAAAGTGCAGGCATTGCAGCAGGTTGCAGTAAACCGAGTTGCGGTCCAGCGGGGGGCTGGCGGCCACCAGGCGGTTGAGGGCGTAACCATCGGTTACTCTGGGGTTGCGCAGGATCAGGCGCTCGCTAAAAAGATCGTTTCTGGTGTGCATAAAACCTCCATAGCGCGTCTTTTTTAGGGTAATAAGCCGCAAAACTTATTACACATCTAACCAATTAAAAGATTCACTTATTAAAAAATATCGCTTAAAACACAGAATATTAATTATTTGCTATAAAAAACGCTCAAAAACATTGCAAATAATACTTAGCAATCAAAGTATTTTTAAAGGATACAAAAAATAGCCACCCAGGTCTAGGGAAAATTTGCCCCGGGGCGTGACAAGCTGGCCAGCGGCGGGCATGCTGGCGGCTATATCCGCACCTTTCCCAGCCACGGCAGCCACCCAAACTCCAGCATGAACCAGATAGACGAAGTCCTTAGCTCCCTGCGCCGGGTGATCCGCGCCATCGACCTCCACTCCAAACAACTGGTGAAAACCGCCAGTGTGACCGGCCCCCAGCTGCGCCTGCTGCAGCTGATCCAAAACACCCCCGGCGCCACCCTGCGCGAACTGGCCGATGCCATGAGCCTGAGCCAGGCTACGGTCACCAGCATCATGGATCGCCTGGAAAGCCGCCAACTGCTGGTGCGGGTGCGCTCCGCCAGCGACAAGCGCAAGATCCACCCAGCACTCACCGACAGCGGGCGCCAGCTGCTGGCCACCGCCCCCGCCCCCTTGCAGGACAGTTTTGTGCGCAAATTCGACCAGCTGCAGCAGTGGGAACAGCACATGATCATTGCCGCCCTGCAACGGGTGGCAATGATGATGGATGCCGAGGACATAGATGCGGCGCCCTACCTGGATATTGGCGCCCTGGATCGGGAGATGCCGGAAGACGATCGCTAGCGCCAAACAGCGCCACTCACAAACAACAACGCCCGGCATGCCGGGCGTTGTTGTTTGGGGCTGAGCCAGGGCTGGCACCCACCAGGACTGGCACCTACATAGGCGCCAAACCATCCATTGCAATTACATCCAGGGGAGTGGTGAGGTTGGCGCCGTCGCGGGCGATAGCGGTGTAGATACCACCATTGGCAAGGCTCAGGGTCGCCTTGATGGCTTCGGTGGTGGTGCCGGTGGGAGTGATCACCACATCGTAGTCACCGGCGGCCAAGCTCACATAACCGGTTTCCGCCTTGAAGGGCACATTGCTAAAGGCCGGTTCCGCCGCCGCTATAGATGTGCCCTCGGGCACTACATAAATATCCACATTGCCCGCCAGGGTAGAGGCATGTACCAGGCGCACCCGGGCTTCGGTGGCAACCGCGCGCTTGTTGTCGGTCAACAGCAGCGGCTCTATATCCGCCAGGGCACCCACCGCCAACAAACTGTAGGCACTGCCATTGGCAAGGGGTACATCCTCATCAATCACCACAGGTTCGCTGGCACCAGAGGGAACCACCTTGAAGTTGTAGGTGGCCGCCGGCAGGTTGAGGTAGCCGGTAAAGCTGGGGAAGGCCAGGTTTTCCACGGCGGGGGTATCGCCGTCATTGGCGATCACATCCACCGCAGGCGCATCGGCCGAGGCGTGCACCACCCGCAGGTCGGCGCCGGCGTTCACATCGCTCACCAGGGCCACCGCATTGCCATCCAATACCGCCAACTGGATAGGTGCATCGCCAGTGCCGGTGTTGGCAATGGCGCCCACCAGCAGGTCTTTACCGGCGGCCAGGGTGACGGTGCCAGAATCGAACACCAGGGTGTTGTCGACCAGGGTCACGCGGATTTGGTAGTCGCCGCCGGCCACTTCAACCGGGCCCAGGGTTTCCTGAAAGGCGAAGGAGCCAAGCTCGCTAGCCCCTGCCAGGTCGGCACCGGGGGCGGTGACAAACACTTTGACTTCGGGGGCATCCGGGGCCAGGTGGGCTACGCGCACGCGCACATTGTTATTGCTCATCAGGCTGCCGGTATCGGCGAGGATCAGCGGCTCTATATCTGCCACCTTGCCCACCGCAATCACGTCGTAATCGGTATTGCCGGCCAGGGCCAGGTTGGGCGCATCAATCACCACCGCATTGCCGCCGGGGATAATGCCCTCCACCTGCACGTCATAGCTGCCCTCGGGCAGGGTCAGGTAGCCGGTAGATTCGGCGTAATCCAGGTTTTCCGCCGCTGTATCACCCTCCACCCAGAGGTTCACTGCCGGGGCATCGGGCGAGGCGTGGAATACGCGCACCATGGCGTTATCCAGTGGCACTACCGTCACTGTGGCGCTGGCGCTGCGGCGGGTGTCGCGCTGGCTGGTGGCCA
>CAMLRI010000061.1 GCA_946482385.1 uncultured Cellvibrio sp. | reverse complement strand
ACTAATCGCCGGTTTCGGCGACAGCCTGAGCGGACGAGTGCTGCTGTTTGATGCGCGCTACAGCCAGTGGCGCGAGCTGAAGCTGCGCAAAGATGTCGCCTGCCCGGTGTGTGCCGCAAAAATCTAACGCCTTGCGCAGTGGCCCCATGGCATGGCTGCTGGATGAATAGTATGGCGGCGGCAAGTTGGGTTGTTGGCTGAGGGATGCCTCCAGGCGAATCACGCGGATATCGCTTTGCTGCATTTGCTGATAGGCCTTGGCAAAACCGGGGAAGCCAAAAAATAATTTATCCCAACTGCCATCGGCATTGGCCAGTGCCAATCCCCTGCCTATGGCATCCGCTAATTCCACTTCCTGTTTGTTCACGTAGTAGTACACCGGTGCCGGGTAATTAATGGCGAGCCCATCCACCTGGGCGACAGAAGCGTTGTTGTGCAATGCTAATTCATTGGCCGCTTCGTGCACTGCCCTGGGCAAAAAATCGAAACGCCGCCCCTGTAGCATTTTGTAGAGGTTATCGGCATAGAGCGAAGTGACTACGGTGATGCCATTGTGGCGCAGTATTTCCACATCCGGCCAATCCACCGCCTGCCCCGCGCGGTAGCGCGCCAGTTCGCTGAGGTTGCGAATCGTGTGGAATTTTTCCAGGTCGCTGCGGTTAACCACCAGGTAGCGAAAGCCATTCATGCCTTTTAGTACATCGGCATCCACCCGCTGGAAGCGCTGGTCCAAATGCGCGGAACCCATGCTCCAGAGCACGTTGATCAACCCGCTGTTTTTGGCCAGCTCGGCTTTGTAGCGCCGGCTGGAATAACTGAGGGTGGAAAAATCCACGCGAAAATTGCCGCAGCGGTACTGGGCTTTTTCCAGGGCCAGAATTAATAGCTGGACAAAATACACATCGTTTTGCTTGGCGTATTTTTCAAAAATGGGCACGCGGATAACGCGCAGGCTACAGGCATCGCCCAGGGCGTTGCTGGGCGCGCTTAATATCAGTAGTGCCAAGCCGGCAGCAAACAAGAGCGCGGTTTGCAACCGGCGTGTGAGATTAAAAATGTATGTGGTTGGCATGATCAATTAACTCCGAAAAATCTACCCATAATTCACGGCGATCCAGTGGAGTCTTGGGCGGTAGGTGGGGGTTGTCGATATCGATGAGGGTGCGCCCCGGCAATTGCGCATAGCGCAAAATATCCTGCACCAGGGGCGAGCCCCAAAACACCCGGTCAAAGGAGCCATCGGCAATGGCGAGGTTGAGCCCGGCTTCTATATCGCGCGCTAATTCCTGGTTGGCGTTGGAGGTAAAAAAATACAGCGGCATTTTGTAGCGCAGCAGCAGGCTCTGCTCCACCGCCAGGTTGAGCTGGCTAAACTGGCGCAGCTCTGCCCAGGGCTCCTGGATGCCGCGGGGGAAGGCATCAAAGCGGCCGCCATCGAGCATGTGGAAGAGCCCCGGGTATTTCATGCTGGTGACCAGGGTAAAACCATTGGCCGAAAGTATGTCGGTGTCGGCCCAGGTTTTGCCTTGCCCCAGTTTGATGGTTTTAAGTTGCGCGGCGGTTTTAATCGATTGGAAACGGGGCTGGTCGTCGCGGCGAATTAATAGCACCCGGTAGCCGAGTAGCCCCTTGTAGAGTGGAATGCGTACCGGAGTTAATTTTTTTTCCAGCTCCAGGCTGGTGGCGGCCCAAAATAAATCCACCTGGCCGCTGTCGATCAATTCGATGATGCGCGCCTGGGTGGCGCCATTTTCCGGCACTGGGCGAATCTCGTAGGGCTTGTGGATTTTTTCCAGCGCCAGGCGCAATAGGCTCAACTCGTAATCGCCGGTGCCGGAGCTGGGGGCGTTAACGTGGATCACCGTATTGGTGGCCTGCGCCGGTGCGGCTAAGCTGCACAGCAATAAAGAGCAGCCAGGGTAAAAAGTGATGGAGAAAAAAATAGCGAGGGCAGCGCAGCAAGTGCGCAGAAAAACGCGTGGGTACATACAGGCCTCCTGCCCCGCACTTCCTGGTTGGGGCTTTGTGAGCGAACTAAGTTATGGGTGTTATGTGAAGAAGCCCTGTGCCTTGTCCCCGGCACTTGTGTAATTTGTATGGTTGATTCCTATTCGCTAATCAGTTTTAGCAGTACACCATTGGTCCAGCCAAAACCGTCTTGCAATTCGTATTCGCCGCCACCACCTGGCAAATCGGTATCGTAGACATTGTATTTTTCCAACAGCTTGCCGGTTTTTTTATAAACCTCGCGGTTGAGTTTGATCCAGCGCTGTTTAATTTCGTCGGCGATAGCCAGGTGGTGGTAGTTGCGCAACCCCTGGATGGCCACCCATTGCAAGGGTGCCCAGCCATTGGGTGCGTCCCACTGCTGACCCGTATGTTTGAGTGTGGTGGTCAGCCCTCCCCGTTGCAAAAATTCCTGTGCAACTCGCTGGGCAATGTGCGCGGCCTGGGTGCTATCCGCCATGTTGAAATAGAGCGGGTAGAGCGCCGCCAGCGACAGCACTGGCGTTTGCTGTTGTTGCACAAAATCGTAATCGTGAAAAAAATTTGTCGCGGCATTCCAGCAATACTGCTGCAGTGCTTGCTGGCGCGCGCTGGCGCGCTGGCGGTAGTGGTTGGCGACATCGCTATCGCCCAGTTGCTGATAAATATTGGCCAGGCTTTGCTCCAGGTTGTACATCAGCGCATTTAAATCCACCGGCACTATGTCGGTGGTGTGGATGCTGCGCATATCGCCGCTGTTTTTCAGCCAGCGGCTGCTGAAATCCCAACCGGATTCGGCGGCGGCGCGCACATGGCGATAGAGTTCGCGCTTGTTGGGCGATGGCTCGGCGAGCAGGTAATCCTCTTTAAAAGATTCCGGGCGGGGTGCGGCTATATCGTCCCAATAGCGGTTGAGGATGCTGCCATCGGGCAGGCGCACCACGCGGCGATGGCAGGGTTCTGCGGCGCTCAATTGGTCGGCGCCCTCCATCCAAAACGCATATTCTTTTAACAGGCAGGGCAAGTAGCGGGCGTAAATATTATTGCCTTTGTGTTGCGCCAAAAGCTCCAGCATTAACGCGTAGAAGGGCGGCTGTGAGCGGCCCTCGTAATAGCGGCGGTTGCCGTTGGGAATAAAGCCCAGGGTGTCGATCAGGTAGGAAAAATTATTAACCATGCCTTCAATTAAATCCCAGCGATTGGAGGCTTGTAACCCGAGCATGGTGAAGTAGCTGTCCCAGTAATAAATTTCGCGGAAGCGCCCACCGGGCACCACATAGGCGTGGGGCAGGGGGATCAGGGTGTTGTCCGGGTGGCTGGCACTATCCCCCGGGCGGGTGAGCAGGTCCCAGAGTTCTGCAATGTGTTGTTCTACCGGTTGATTGGTGTCGCTGTGGTAGTCGCTGCTAACGGCCGGTGGCAAATCAAAGTGGGCGGCCACAAAGGCGGCCAAATCGAAATCCGCCAGGTGTTTTTGCACCTGGTAGCGCGCGGCTATGTGCGCCATAGGCAGCCTGGGGGTGCTATCGACAAATGTCTTGGAATCCTCGAACAGGCTGGATAGCTGGATTTCTTTAAACATAATGGCGTCCCGCAGCTGGTATCGTAAAAATTAAATCGTGTTCTTGCTGTGTAAGGCACAACTGGCGCGCCCGAAAAAGGGAGCCGGCGCGCAGCACGGCTCCAAAGGGCTTACCCGGATTAGAATTTGTAACCCAGGCTCAGCTTCACATTGCGTGGCAGTATGTAGCGACCATTGGCCGAGGTGCCCACTGCGCGCGGGTCACTTTCGGTGAGTGCCAATTCATCGGTGGCGTTGTCGACCGCCAATTGAATGTTCACCTGGTCGATATTCATTTGCACCCCAAAATCCAGTTTGGTGTAGCTGCCCAGTTTGTTGAGGTTGGTGTTATCACCGTAGCGGTCGCTGATTACGCTGTAAGTGGCATAGAGCGATGTTTCTATGTTGTTGCCCAGGGTGATGTTGTAGCTGGGGGTCAGGCGCATCATGTGGGTGGGTTGGCGTTGCACCTGGTTGCCTTTTAACTCGCCGTTGTCGATTTCCGGTTCCTGGATGGTGGCATTCAGGTCAAGGGTGAAATCGCCCAGGTAGAGTTTGCCGTCCAGTTCCACACCTGTGGCTACAGTTTCCACCCGGGTACAGCTGGCGCCGCCCACATCGCAGAAGGGCTGGCCTTTGGTTTGGTTGTGGTAGGCAGTGGCGTAGAGCGAGTAGTTGTCGCGCGCGAGTTTGTAACCCAGCTCCAATTGGCTGACATCGATAATCAAATCCGAGCCGTTGTTGAAGTTGGTAATGAAGTTGCGGTAATCGTCAAAGTCGGCAAATTTGGCCCCTTCGTTGATGCGCACAAACACGCCCATGTCATCGCGGAAATTCCAGTTGGCCGCGGCTGTGTAGGCCACATTGTCTTCATCGGCTTCGGCGACGGTTTCGGCGTAGCCATCAAGCGCGCCTGTATCGCCGGCATAGCTGGTTTCGCGGTTGGCAAAGCGCACCCCGGCATCCAGGGTGACATCGCCCAGGTAGGTTTCACCGGCGATATAAAAAGCATTTTCCCGCGCGTTGCCCAGGGCATCGACATCGTATTTCCAGGTACAGGTGGTGGTGTCGGCTGCCTGGCAGGCGTCGTCGATACTGTCCGGGCTGACCTGCTCGCCGTTTTGGCCGAGCACATACCATTTTTGGTTGCCGATGGACCAAAACTCATCCACTTCCCAGCTGGAGCTGTAGTAGCCCAGGGTGAGCTTGAAGGCATCCCAGCGTTTGGCCAGGCTCAGGTCGTTGTTAAAGGTTTTGATGTCTTTTTCCACTACCCAGGGGCCGAATTGTTGTACCAGCTGGCCAGACTCCAGATCCATGCCAGACACAGTTTCGCCATCTGCGTCGCCGTTCAGGCTGCCCAGGGTTACGGCGCCACCTTGGGGCACAAAGCCGTAGGTATTGGCGGCGCCCTCGGTCAGGCTAAAGCGGTCGGCCAGGCTCCAGTCGTTGGGCAGGTTCAATTCCAGGGCACCACCGGTCACGCTGCCATCCCAGCCGCGGCCTTTGCCCATATCCACAGATTCCCAGCGGATCTCCGAGCCGCCTTCGCCATCGGCGCCGCTCATGGGCACCAGCACATGGCGGTTGCGCGGGCCTACCTGGGTGTATTCGGCGTCCATCCCTATATCCACCCCATCCACATCCAGGGCGGCGGGCAGGTACCAGGTACCGTGGTCTTCGGTGCTGCGGTGGAAAATATTGGCCTTGCCGTTATCGAGCATTTTGGTGATGTTGACGGTGAACTGGTGGCCTTCCTCGGCGTTAAAGCCGGCATCGCGCACGCCGGGGGATGAGCTGACATAGCCGCCGATCATGTAGTAGAGGTCGTCGTCCAGTTTGCCGCTAACCATGCCGTCGATGCGTTGCAGGTCGTAATCAGAGCTGGTGTAGCGCACTACGCCTTCGGTCTTTTCGCCGCCTTCCTTCAGGATAAAGTTGGTGGTTAAACCCACCTGGCCATTGCTGTACACCGGGTTGGGGCCGCCGCGCAGGCCTTCCATGCGCTCGATGGTTTCATCCACCCGGAACAGGGTGGAGTTCTCCATGAACGACAGGGTGGGCGCCGGGTAAACCGCCAGGCCGTTAATGGCCACGGTCACATAGTCGGCGTCGCCGCCGCTGGGCAGGCCGCGCACAAAGATATTGGCGCCGGATACACCGCCAGAGCTTTCCGCCCATACCCCGGGGATGGTTTTCAGCAGGTCGGCGGTACTGGCGGGCGATACCTGTTTAATCTCCTCGGCGTCCACGGTGGAAATGGCAAAGCTGGCATCAAATTTCTTAACGCTGGCACCGCCGGGGATACCGGTCACAATCACCTCTTCCACTGGGCTGTTGTCGGCCTGGGCCCAGGCGGGTGCCTGGATCAAGCCCAGCGCCAGGGCGCTCAGCAGCAGTGGGGTGCGGGTGGTGGATGAGTGGATGGCCATACGTATGGCGCTGGTAAGTAGTGAAGTTTTCATAATCGTCTCCCCCTGTCGTGGGTAGGTTGCCTGTTAATTATTGTGGATGGCCCCAATCCGGGGGCCGGATGTCGCTTTAACACTTCCTGTCGATTAAATCCTAGGCGCGTCATTTTTAAATTGCAATCGTTTGCGGAAAAAATTGCATTCGATTGCAAAAATAATTGCAAACGATTGCAATTTGTTTGACCTGGGCGTAAATTGATTTCGGGGAGCCTGGGGCCTGCAGATTTGTGGCGCTGGCTGAAGGCTTCCGGGTTAAAGCGGGGGCTAGACTGAAACCATGGAGCGGGCAGGGTATCGCCCCACCAATTAGCGCAATAACAGCGAGAAAGCCGCTATGACAAGCTCCCAACATCGCCCGGTTATCCTGGTGCTTATGCTCAACTACTTCCTGTTTGGCCTGCTGCTGAACAGCGTTGGTATCGTCATCCTGCAATCCATCAACAGCTTTGGTGTGAGCAAGGAAAGTGCGGCACTGCTGGAGGGCTTTAAGGATCTGCCCATCGCGTTTGTCTCCTTCCTGGTGGCTTCGTCCCTGCCGCGCCTGGGTTATAAGCTGGCCATGCAACTGGCGGTGGGGCAGGTGGTGTTGGCCTGCCTGGCCATGCCGCTGCTGGGCAGTTTTTGGGGTGCCAAGCTGCTGTTTTTCTGTGTCGGCTCGGCCTTTGCGCTGATCAAAATTTCGGTTTACGCCAGCATCGGCCTGCTCACCCGGGATTCCCAGGGCCATGCCAGCCTGCTCAATAGCATCGAAGGGGTGTTTATGTGCGGGGTGTTGTCGGGCTATTGGTTGTTCGGTGCGTTTATCGACGCCGATAACCCCGGCAACCTCAGTTGGCTCAATGTCTACTGGGTGATTGCCAGCCTGGGCTGTATCAACCTGCTGCTGATGTGGGTGGTGCCTTTCGACAGCTCCGCCGCTGCGCCCGCGCCCCAGAGCCGCGCGCGGGACGATTTCCTGGCCATGCTGACCCTGTTGTGGCGCCCCCTGGCCTACTGTTTTATGGCGGCCATGTTCCTCTATGTGCTAATCGAGCAGGGCATCGGCAGCTGGCTGCCCACCTTCAACAGCGAGGTGCTCAAGCTGCCGGCAACCATCGCCGTGCAAATCACCAGCCTGTTTGCCCTCAGCCTGGCGCTGGGGCGCCTGGGGGCGGGTTGGCTGCTCAGGTTTGTGCCCTGGCACCTGCTGCTGGGCGGTTGTTTGATCGCCATGGCCAGCCTGGTGCTGCTGACCCTGCCGCTCTCCCACGAGGTGAGCGCCCGCGCCGACAGCCATTGGTTTAACCTGCCGCTGGTGGCTTATCTATTCCCCTTGATCGGCCTGTTTATGGCGCCTATCTACCCGCTGCTGAATTCGGTGCTGCTCAGCGCCTTGCCCAAGGCCCAGCAGTCCTCCATGGCGGGGTTAATCATTATCTTTTCCGCCCTGGGTGGCACCTGCGGTTCGCTATTAACCGGCACCCTGTTTAGCCACTTCAGCGGGCAAACCGCTTTTTACTTGGCGCTGGTGCCCATGGCCTTGATTTTTATCCTGTTAACGCCGCTGCGGCGCGTCAGCCGCGCGGTTGTATAAAGCCCATGAGTTACATACCATGGCATTCAATGTGTTGCAGGGTGCCGCTTGGCCATGAGCAAAAATCCATCTTCGCCAGTATCCATTGCCGATATTGCGCGCCGCGCCGGCGTATCTGAATCCACCGTTTCCCGCGCCCTTAATAACAACCCGGTGATCAACGAAAAAACCCGGCAAAAAATCCAGGCGCTGGCGCGCGAGCTGGATTACAAACTCAACACGGGCGCGCGCAATTTGCGCCTGCAGCGCAGCCACGCCGTCTCCCTGGTGATCAACGCCCAAAGCCGCGACGACCAAAAAGCCTCAGACCCTTTTATGATGGATTTGATTGGCGCCATTGCCGATGAATTGCATCTGCACAATTACAGTTTGCTGTTTTCCAGCCCTGCCATCGCCAGCGACGACTGGCACTCCCACCTGCTCGGTTCGAAACGCTCCGACGGCATTATTGTGATAGGCACAGGGCGCGACGACCGCCACCTGCGGCAACTGCACGAGCTGGGCGATGCCCTGGTGGCCTGGGGCGCGGCCAAACCCGATACCCCCTACTGCGTAGTGGGCAGCGACAACTACCAGGGCGGGCAAGTGGCTGCCCGCCATCTGCTCAGCCGCGGCTGCCAGCGTTTGGTATTTTTGGGCGATACCGCCCACGCGGAAATCAACCAGCGCTTCCAGGGTTATTTGGATGTGCTCAACAGCGCCGGCCTGGCAGCACAAGAGCGTCATGTGCAGGCGGCCTTCTCCACCGAATCCGGTTTTGCGCTAATCAACCAGCTGCTGGCCAATGGCCTGGATTTCGACGGTATCTTTGCCGCCAGCGACAACATCGCCATGGGTGCCATCAAAGCCCTGCAGGGGCACGGCTACCGCGTCCCCGAGGATGTCAGCGTGGTCGGCTTCGACGATATTCCCCTGGCCTCCTACTTCAGCCCACCGCTCACCACCATCCGCCAGCGCATCCACCAGGGCGGCCAACTCCTGGTGCAAAAAGTCCTCGCCCAAATCAACGGCGAACC
>CAMLRI010000060.1 GCA_946482385.1 uncultured Cellvibrio sp. | reverse complement strand
GAAACAACAGGAACCGGGGAGGGGGCGAAGCAGGGGAAAACCTGGGTCTGCTTAAAAAGGCGGCAATGGTATCAATTCGGGGCATGGCGGGCAATCGAACCCAGGGGGGCAGGCGCGGGCGAACAAGCCAAAAAGCGCCCAGCTGCTAAGCTGCAAACAGGGTCAACAAAAACACCGGGGTATAGCTATGAGTCAGCCCAAAGCCCACCAGCTCATCTTTTTGGGTGCCGCCCAGGAAGTCACCGGCTCCTGCCATTTGCTGGAGACAGGCGGCAAACGCTATCTGCTCGATTGCGGCATGCAGCAGGGGGAGGGCAGCGAGGAGCAGTCCTTTGCTTTTGACCCCGCCAGCATTGATGCGGTGATCTTGTCCCATGCGCATTTGGATCACAGTGGCCGCCTGCCGCGGTTGGTGCGCGGCGGTTTTCGCGGCCGCATCCACTGCACCGAAGGCAGCGCGCGGCTGCTGCCGATCCTGTTAAGGGATGCCTTAAGCCTTTACCTGCGCGATTTGGATTACGAAAACCTGCGCCGCGAGCGCGCCGGGCAGGAGCTGCTAAGGCCCGAATATGACGACCTCGACCTGGAGCGCACCCTCGATCTCTGCGAGCCTGCCGGTTACGGCGAAGCCCAATCCTTAGGGGCAGGGGTGGAGCTGCTATTCCACGATGCCGGCCATATCCTCGGCTCGGCGATTGTGGAATTGCATTTGGGAATGGGGGACAGCGCTAAAACCCTGGTCTTTTCCGGCGACCTGGGCAACCCGGATACCTCATTGATGCCCGAGCCAACCCGACTGCATCACGCCGATGTAGTCTTGATGGAAGGCACTTACGGCGACCGCAACCACCGCTCCTTTGATGACACTATCGCCGAGTTTGAGCAGGTGCTGGCCGAGGCGGCGGCCGATGGTGGCAATATCCTGATTCCGGCATTTGCTATTGGCCGCACCCAGGAATTGTTGTTCCAGCTGGGCTTGATGTACCACCAGGGCAAGTTAAAAGGTTGGCGCGTGTATCTGGATAGCCCCATGGGCGGAGCGGTAACGGAAGTTTATGAGCAGATGCGCCAGGATTGGCATGCCAAGGATCGCGCCTTAATGGGCAGCTACCGCAGCCGCACCCTGAGTGAGTTCCTGCCTTGCCTGACTATTACTGCCAGCGTGGAAGAATCCATAGCGCTCAACGGGGTTAAAGCCGGCGCCATTATTATTGCCGGCAGCGGTATGTGCACCGGCGGGCGCATTCGCCACCACTACAAGCATCGCCTCTGGCAAAAAAATACCCATGTGGTGTTTGTCGGGTTTCAAGCCCAGGGAACCCTGGGGCGAATTCTGGTTAACGGCGTAAAAAAGGTAAAACTGTTTGGCCAGGAAATTATGGTGCGCGCCAAAATCCATACCCTGGGCGGTTTTTCGGCCCATGCCGGGCAGCAACAGCTGCTGGAATGGGCCGCCGCCTTTAGCAACAGCCCGCGTTTTTACCTGGTGCATGGCGAGCCGGAAGCCCTGCGGGTTTTGGCCAAGGCCCTGTGGAGCCAGCATCAAATTGAAGCGGTGGTGGCCACCCGGGGCGCAGGCGTGCATTTTTGAGGCGCCCCCCTGGGCCTGCGGCGAAAAATCAAGGCACTGCCGGTATCCGATATGGCCTGTTATGATTCAGGCCTTTCCAGCCCCTCCCTAAAAAAGTGCCCGCTGCGTTTATGTATCACGAGTTTTTCGGTTTAAAAGAGCCAGCTTTCTCCATTGCGGTTAACCCGCGCTACCTCTATATGAGCGCGCAGCACCGCGAGGCCTTGGCGCACCTGGTGTACGGCATCCAGAACGGCGGTTTTGTGATGCTGACCGGCGAGGTGGGTACGGGTAAAACCACCATCATCCGCTGCCTGCTGGAACAGCTGCCGGCCAATACCGATATGGCGATTATCCTCAACCCCATGGCCAGTGCCCCCGAGCTGTTGTCGACCATTTGCGATGAATTGGATGTGGCCTACGCCGCCGACGAACTGAGCATTAAATCCCTGACCGATGCCCTCAACCAGTTCCTGTTGGATAACCATCGCAAGGGGCGCAAAACCGTACTCTTGATCGACGAGGCACAGCTGCTCAAGGTGCCGGTGCTGGAGCAGATCCGCCTGCTCACCAACCTGGAAACCACCACTGAAAAACTGCTGCAAATTATTTTGGTGGGCCAGCCGGAATTAAAAAAGCTCCTTGCCCGCCCGGCGCTGCGCCAGTTGTCCCAGCGCATTACCGCGCGTTTCCACCTGGAGGCACTCTCCCTGGAGGAGACCCAGGCCTATATTTCCCACCGTTTGTCGGTGGCGGGTATCAACCCGGCGCTCAACCCTTTCACCCCCCAGATCATCAAAAAAGTGCACAGTTTTAGCGGCGGTATCCCGCGCTTGATCAATGTGCTCTGCGAGCGGCTGCTGTTGGGCGCCTATGCCAAACACCAGCACCAAATCGACAACCAGGTATTCCGCCAGGCGATCCGCGAAATTGCCGGCACCAACCAGCAACAGGAAGTTCCAGGCGATGCGATGGGAAACCGTCGTTTCCATATGGCGTTTATTGTTGCGGTGTTGGCGCTGGTGGGTTTGTTGTGGTGGTGGCTGCCGGCCCAGGCGCCGGCCTCGGCCACAAGCCAGTCCGCCGCCAGTTCGGTGGCGCCCCAGGCCCAGGGGGTATTGCCCGGCCGGCAGGTATCTACCCTGGCGGAGCTGGCGCAGAGCCAGCAGCAATTGCTTTTTTCCAAGGGCTGGCGCGACCTGGGTATCGCCCAGCAGGCGCTGATGGATTACAACGCCGTACCTGGCTATAACCCAGCCAATCCCTGTGCCCTGGCGCCTGGGCGCACCCATATTTGCGAAAAGCAGCGGGTAGCCACCTGGGATGAATTAAAAGACATCAACCGCCCGGCGCTGCTGACCCTGGTGACCCTGGATAAAAAGTCCGTCTACCTGCTGATGGTTGGCCTGGGCGAGAAGGAGGTGCTGGTCAGCCATCTCGGCCAGGAGTTTCGTTTGCCCTGGGCGGAGCTGGTCAAGGTGTGGAATGGCGATCTGCTCTATGTTTGGTCGCGCCCCCAGGAGTTCCAGCGCGCGTTGCAGCAGGGCGATAGCGGCCCCCTGGTAACCTGGGTAGCGGAGCAATTTGCCCGTCTCGACCAGCAGCCAGCCCCCCTGACCCGCCAGTTTTACACCGACAAACTCAAAACCCGGGTGGAGCTGTTCCAATCCAGCCAAAACATTGTGCCCGACGGCGTATTTGGCGCCCAAACCCTGCGCCGCCTCAACGAGGCCCTGGGGGTGGATAAAACCTTACGCAACCTGGATCAAGCAGCTACCCAGCAGCCTGCCATGGTCGAACCCATCCAGCAGCCGGTGCAGGGGGGGTAAGTCGTGTCGTTGATACTGGAAGCACTCAACCGCGCGGAGCAGGAGCGCAAGCACCAGCAACAGGTGCCGGATATCCACACCCAACACCAGCCGCCCCAAGCCGGGCGCCCCTGGCTGCCCTGGGCTTTGGCGCTGGGATTGGTGCTGCTGGTCATACTGGCAGCGGTTGGCTGGTATTTGATGGATTCCGCTAGGGCTGCAGGGGATGTGCAGCAAGCCGCTCCCTTGGTAGTTGCACCTGTGGCCGAGCCCAAACCAGCGCCTGGCCCTAAGGCACCGGCAGAACCCGCCACCCGGGCAGAGTCCGCCGGAGTTGCAGTGCCAGAGCATGCCCTGGCCCAAGCCAGTGCCCCGGCGGCACAGTCTGCCGAGGTGCAGCAGCTGTATGCGCCACCGGCGGCCGAACCCATAGTCGAGCCGGCCCAGGTTGCCCAGCTTTACCAGCCGGAGCCAGCCCAGCCAACTCCCGAACTCGCCTGGCCCGAGGCCGGCGCCCAGGGGGAAACTGCAGCGCCAAACGCGGTAATCCCTGAGCCTGCAGAATCTGTCGGCAGTACTTTGGCGCCTCGCCCGGAACTGCCCGCGCGCTACCTCAGCAGTATTGCCGATGTGCCTTATTTCAACGACTTGCCCTGGCTGCAAAAGCAGCAAATCCCCACCATCAGCTATTCGCGCCACAATTATTTGGCCAATGGCATCAGCAGTGTGGTGATCAATGGGGAAACCCGTGGGGTTGGCAATTTGGTGTCATCTGGCCAGTTTATCGTGGAAGACATACTGGCCGATGGGGTGGTGCTGCGCTATGAGCACCGGCGCTTCAAGCTGCCGGCGCTCACTGGCTGGGTGAATATGTAAAACACGCGGGGGCCTGGCAGGCTGCTAGCTTATAGCCCCCATTTTGGATTGCAGATAATTCTGGATACCCACTTTCTCGATCAGGCTCAGCTGGGTTTCCAGCCAGTCGATATGTTCTTCTTCCGATTCCAAAATCGCCTTGAGCAGGTCGCGGCTGACAAAGTCCTTCAGGTGCTCACACAAAATAATCCCCTCGCGTAAATCCGGCAGTGCCTTAAGTTCTAGCTTTAAGTCGGATTTGAGGATCTCTTCGGTATCTTCACCTATGTGCAGCTTGCCCAGGTCTTGCAGGTTGGGCAGCCCCTCCAAAAACAGGATGCGTTCAATCAGGGCATCCGCATGTTTCATTTCGTCGATGGATTCGTGGTATTCGTGGTCGGCCAACTCTTTTAAGCCCCAGTTTTTGTACATGCGGGCATGCAAAAAATACTGGTTGATAGCCACTAGCTCATTGGCCAGCACCTTGTTTAAAACAGCAATCACCTTTGCATCACCTTTCATGGGGGCCTCCTGGTGCGTTAGACGTGTGCGAATTTATCGCAAAAGTGTGGGCGCCCAAGGCTTGGCTGTCAAGTCGAGGCTTTTGCTAAGTTATTGATATTAAAGGCAATGCTTCTCAGGGGTGAATGCGTGTAATTGCGCTTTGGGAGTGTTTGGCAGCTGTTAGGCGAGTGCGTAATACTGGGGGAGGCCGTTGATCTCCGGCGTTTGGCTTTGGCATTCCTGCAGCAGCTCGCGCGCGCTGACCGAGCATTTGCCGCATTGGCTGGCAACGCCCAGGGTTTTGCGCAGTTTGCCCAGGGAGCAGGCTCCCTGGTCGATAGCGGCTTTGATTTGACGGTCGGTGACCGCTTTGCACAGGCAGATGTACATAACTTCTCGCGTCTTTGTTTCCCGAATCGTTCGCGGCCGCTGGCAATTTTGCACAGACCGCTTTGGCGACCTCAATCAAGGATCACTTGATTGATAGTGAAATACTAATGCTAATGAGAAGTTATTTCAATTGTGAAAAATTTATTGAAAGCTCGATATTCAATCAACGGGGGCAATAACCGGGCAGAAGTCCGGCGCCAGCCAAATAGCTGGGTTGGCGGGTTGGGTAGGGGCACTCTATCAGGGGGTGAGTAGCTGCCCGGCGGGTACAGGGTTGGCAGGGGTTTGCGGCATGGGCAGGAAGTTGAACCTTTCGTAGCCGTTATCCAGGGATTTAATCAGCGGGTTATCCAGGCGAAAGAACAGGCGCTGCTGCAGCCCGGCGAAATCCACACTGGCCTGGTGGTGCTCGGCCCACAGCGCCTTGAGCGAGCCATCGGCAAACGCCTTGTGCAGGCCTTTGGTAACCCGCGCTATGGCCTCGTGGTTGTTGCTATTGGTATAAAAAAAGATCGGCATTGGGTAGTAGAGCAGCAGGTGGCGGTCGTAGGCCAAGCTCTTTAAATCCTGGTGCTGCTGGTGTTCGTGCAGGATTTCATTGATACCGCGGCAAAATAAATCAAAGCGATTGGCCGCCGTCATGCGGAACAGCTGTTCGTAGTTGTCCACCTCGGATACGCGAAAGCCATTGAGCTTCAGGATGCGCGCATCTACCCAGGCGCGCCCCTGGCCGTGGGAGAACTGGCGCAGGCCATCCATGTCCTTCACTTGGGCGACCTCGGCCTGTTTGCGTGCGGATACAAAACAGGTGCGATAACTCAAGGCGCCCAAATCAATAGGGAAGGGGATGTAGGCCATCTCCGGGTGCGCCAGGTATTTTTCTTCGTAACCCAGGCTAAAAAAGAAGTTGGGGAAGCTGTTCTGGCGAATGCTGAAAATACTGCGCATCACATTGATCGGCGGTGAAGGCTCCAGGCGATAGGGGCCGTACTCGTCCAGGGTTTTGTCCAGCGCCAGGCGCAGCAGCTGCACCTCGTACTCGGGGCGGGCATCTTTGGCGCTTTCGGGCGCGCGATGAGTAAAAACGGTTTGCGCCATGGATTGCAGCGCAACAGATAACAACAACATCGGGCCCCAGCGGGTAAAAGCGAGCATAAACCGTCCCCAATTGCCTTGCTGCGCCCTGTAACCCGGTAACACTAGGCCCTGGTTGATCAGGAAAGCCACGCAGCGATTTTATGATTATTCGAACTGGTGTTTAGTGTAGATCCCTAAATAGCGTTTGGCATTAGACAATTCATAGCCGCAACGCCGGATAGCCATATAGAAAAACTATGGGACAGATGGGGGAGGCTGTGTATCATAGCGGCGCACTATTAATAGCCTTTAGGCGATCAATACATGGCCATAAAACTGTCATCTGTGTAACCCTCCGGGGCGCAGGTCAGCTGGCCAAACCTTGCACAAACCCACCAATCTACACAGGAGCATTGAAATGGGCGTATTAGTTGGTAAAAAAGCACCGGATTTCACCGCTGCAGCGGTATTGGCCAGTGGCGAAATCGTTGACGGTTACAACTTCGCAGCGGCGACCAAAGGCAAAAAAGCCGTAGTTTTCTTCTACCCACTGGACTTCACCTTTGTATGCCCCTCTGAACTCCTGGCGTTTGATCGCCGTGTAGAGGAATTCAAAAAGCGCAATGTGGAAGTGATTGGCGTGTCTATCGACTCCCAATTCACCCACAACGCCTGGCGTAACACCCCGGTGAACGAGGGCGGTATTGGTCCGGTTCGCTACACCCTGGTAGCCGATGTTAAGCACGATATCGCCAAGGCCTACGACGTAGAATCCGATGACGGCGTTGCTTTCCGCGGCACTTTCATCATCGACGAGCAGGGCGTAGTGCGTTCGCAAATCGTTAACGACCTGCCCATCGGCCGCAACATCGACGAAACCATTCGCACCGTTGACGCGCTGATTTTCCACGAGCAACACGGCGAAGTGTGCCCGGCAGGCTGGAAAGACGGTGACAAGGGTATGGATGCATCACCTGAAGGTGTTGCCAAGTACCTCTCTGAGCACGCTGACAAGCTGTAATAGCGCAAGCGCTATTAACCAAGGCAGGGGCGTTTTACTTTTAAACGCCAGTCTTGTAAAAAGCCCGGCCTATGCCGGGCTTTTTGTTTTTCGCTGCAAAGCTACAGGCTGTTGCAGGCTAAGCCGCCAACAAGAGGAGGGTGCCAATGTCGGCCAAAGCAAAAAAAATTGATCTTCACCCCAGTTGGCTGGCCCATATTCAGCCTGAATTTGATCAGCCTTATATGCAGCAATTGCGCGCTTTTTTGCTGGCGGAAAAGCAGCAGGGCAAGGTGATCTACCCGCCCTCACCGCTGATCTTCAATGCCTTCAACAGCACGCCGCTGGATCAGGTAAAAGTCGTTATTCTTGGCCAGGATCCCTATCACGGCCCCAACCAGGCCCATGGCCTGTGCTTCTCGGTGCAACCCGGTGTGCCGGCACCACCATCCCTGCAAAATATGTTTAAGGAACTGGAGCGCGACCTGGCAATAGCACCGCCCAACCACGGCTGCCTGCAAGCCTGGGCTGACCAGGGCGTATTGCTGCTTAACGCTACCCTCACCGTTGAACAGGCGCGCGCTGGCGCCCACCAGGGGCGCGGCTGGGAAACCTTTACTGATCGCGCAATCCAGTGTGTCAACGAGCAGTGTGAACATGTCGTCTTTATGCTCTGGGGTAGTTATGCCCAAAAAAAGGGCGCATTTATTAACCGCAACAAACACCTGGTGCTAACCGCACCCCATCCGTCCCCCCTATCGGCTTATCGCGGTTTTTTGGGTTGTGGCCATTTCTCCAAGGCAAACAACTACTTAGCTGCGCATAACCGCACTCCCATCAACTGGACGCTATAAATCACTCTCGATTTTCAAATCACTTTGAGTGATTTATATGACTAAATTTTGGCGCGAAAAATAGTATATCCCTTTCGCTAAAATCGTTTTATTGGCAATTGACAGCGCTGTCACAAGGGAGTAATTTTATCTTCACCTGTCCTGGGTTGGTGCGGTCACAACCGGGATTGGGGTCGGGGGATACCAATAAACAGCCTCCCGGCGCGGTTCATCACCATCGCAAGGTGGGCAAACAGTCTGAATCTCGGTCTGCCAAGACGAAGCTCAGGCATGTGTACCGGAAAAATAAATCCTGACGATAATAAAGGAGAGCTCCATGTACAAAACGATAAGCTTTAAAAAGAAACTGCTGGCAACTGCGGTTGCATCGGCAGCCGTTGCCGGTTTAAGTAGCCCCGGTTATGCGCAAAGCCAAAGCGAGTCATCCGTAGAAGAAGTGGTGGTAACGGGTATTCGCAGTGCGCTTGAGCGCTCAGTTGATATCAAACGCAATTCCAGCCAGATCGTTGAAGCCATTACTGCTGACGACATCGGCAAAATGCCCGACCAAAACGTTGCTGACTCATTGCAGCGTGTTCCCGGTGTGCAAATTGACCGCGCCGGTG
>CAMLRI010000059.1 GCA_946482385.1 uncultured Cellvibrio sp. | reverse complement strand
ACGATACCCTGACCGGCGCCTTGGGGGCGGATACCTTTAAGTGGAATTTGGCTGATGCGGGAACTGCAGGTAGCCCGGCAGTAGATACGCTGGTTGATTTTAGTAAAACACAAAGCGATGTGTTGGATTTAACCGATTTGCTGCAAGGCGAGAACAACACAAACCTTACCGATTATTTGCACTTTACTTACAGCAATACGGGCAATGTAAATACCACCACTGTGCATATCAGCTCTACGGGTGGTTATGCCGGTGGTTACAGTGCTACAGCAACGGATCAGCAAATTGTGTTGAGCGGTATTAATCTGGTAAACGGCCAGAGCGATGCCGATATCATTACCCAGCTGAAAAATGCAGGAAATTTGTTGACTAACAATTAATTAACCAACTGTATTTTGGGTTGGGATAAGGGCAAATCATCCCGGGCTTTAATCAGGCCCGGGTATTGAGGTGTTATGTATATCAGGCGCGATAACAAGGGAGCCATTGAGGCGGTAAGCCGTGTTGCGACAGCTGGTTTTACCGAGCAGCTGGAAGATGGTGCCGCTGAACTGCAAGTGTTTTATGGCTTGCAAAAAACAGGCGCGCTGCAGTCCCTGGAGCAATCCGACCAGGCGATGGCGCGGGTGTTGGAAGATGTGATTGGCTTGCTGATTGAAAAAGGCGTTATCCGCTTTACTGATTTGCCCGAAGCTGCGCAAACCAAACTGATGACCCGGCGTGAATTGCGCGGCCAGCATCAGGGTATTGATTTGCTGGATGATGGCAATGAGGGTTTGGGTTTATAAGCGGCTCACCCTAAAAACAGGCCATAAAAAAACGCACCATCGAGTGCGTTTTTTTATGGCCGCCATCCATGGCGGCCACCCTAGGGGCCGTCGTGCCGACGTTTAAAATGGCTCCCGGCGATTTTTTATGGTTGTTGTTTATTGGAGTGATTAGTGAATTCCCGGCCCGGTAAAACCATCCAGGCCTAGTTTTTCCAGTTGGGATTGCTGCTCTTGTCGATTCACGCCCATGGCGACTATGGTAAAGCCCAGCGAGTGGCCAATGTGGCACAGGCTTTGTAAAAAAGCCTGGTTGCCCGGTTGTTGTTCCAGGGTTTGTACCAGGGCGCTGTCGATTTTTAAATGGCTTAAACCCATATCCTGTAATTGTTGGAATTGGGTGAATTCCAACCCTACATGTTTAAGGCCGGGGCGGCAGCCCAGCTGGTGCAGCTGGGTGCAAAAGGCCCGGAGTTCATCCATATGGCGCAGGGCGCAAACCTCGGGGAAGTCCAGCCATAAACGCTGTGCCTGCTCGGGGTGTTGTTCAATCATTTCTATGGCCTGCTCGCGGAAGCGGGCATTGCACAGCGCATCGGCGGAAATATTAATGGCCAAACCTGATGTGGTGAGCGGTTGCTGTAAATAAGTGAGCGCCAGGCGCAATACGGTTAAATCCAATTGTGCCAATAAACCCAGGCGGCTGGCCCAGGGCATAAAGAAACTGGCGGGTTTGAGTTCGCCTTCCAGGGCCAGGCGCAAGGGGGCTTCTTGGTGAATCAATTCGCCGCGCAGATCGCGCACGGGAAATTGCTCCAGGCTTAGGTGCCCCAGGTTCAGTGCCTGCTGCAATAAATTTCGCCAGTCTTCCAAATGGCGTTGGCCACCGGCATCGCGGTTGGCCAACACCACCGCGCGATTTCCTTTCAATTCCGCCTGGGCCAGGGCGCCGTCCAAGCGCTGCATCAAAGCTGCGCGCAGCTCAGATTGTTGGTAGCGGCAGGCCGCCAGGGGTAGGGCAAGTTGCTCTTGCCCCAGGGTAACCAGCTCCAGGTTTAAACCGTGGGATAACTCAGCGGCAATAGATTCCGGCGAAAGATTGCCCGGCATTAACAGTGCCAGGTCGCTGCCGTTTAAACGCCCTGCGGCCGCATCGGGATAGCGGCTGGCAAAATGGGTGATGGCATTGGCCAGTTGGCACAGCAGTGCATCGGTTTGTTGATGGCCGAGTTGTTTATTTAATTCACCTAAACCGCGCACCCGCACCAGTGCCAATACCCCTTGGCTTTGGCCATCGTTGGCTTGCAAGCGGGTGTCGAGGATATTGAAAAAATGTTCGCGGTTGCTCAGCCCGGTGAGCTTGTCTTGCTGGGCTTCACGGCGCAGCTGTTGCAGTTGTTGCACCTCTTTGTTGAGCATGGTCTGCACCCTGCCGGAAAGATGGTTCATGGCGTGAACCAGGCGGCGAAATTCCAGGGTTTTAGGTTCGCGCGACACAATAAAACGCTGCGCGCCTATAGCCTCCGCTTGGGCGATCACAGCGTCCAGGGGTTTAAGCAAATATTTCAGTACCAGGCTGCCGAGTAGGCCGGCCACCACGCAGGCAAATAAAAACCACTCCAGTAAATTTTTGGCGTTGTGCCATAGGGCTTCTACTGCATAACCCGAGTGGCTTTTTACCAGCAGGGTGCCGTATTGCTGCCAGCCATCTTGCACCTGGGCTATGCCGGGGGGAAGGTTGAATGCTACCCATTGGTTAAACCAGCCAGGCACATTGGCGGCGGTAGCCTCGGCAAAGTTGCGGGCCACTATAGGTTTGTTGTGCGGATCGTTAAACATAATGTATTCGTAGTGGCCGGCATCGAATTGCGCGGTGATCATTAATTCGAGGGTGACTGGGTCTTTGGCCAGTTGCGACATCGACAGCGCCAGGGTGGTGGCGTTGTCGATATTTTTGAGGCGCAATTGTTGTTCAAAATAATTTTTGGCAGATAACAGACTAATGGCAAAGCTACCGCCCAGGGCGAGTAGTAGCAGCACAATAATGCCAATCCACAATTGTCTAATCAGCGACATAGGTAGTGCCTTTTTCTGGAGTATTTACAGTATCGGAAATGTTTAACGGGGCTGCGGTTTGTTGCGCTGCCGCGCTGGTGGAAGATGATGATGCGCTGGCGTCCACTGGCAGCGACTGGTTTGTTTGTGTTACTGGTGTTGCCGGTGTTGTAAGAGGTGTTGTGTTAACCGCTGGCAAGGAGCTATTGGCCGCTATGGCAGTTGCTGGCGCTGCCAGCAGGAAACCTTCGGCCTCGACGCGGGTTAATAAATCCCGCCAGCGCGATAAGCGCGCTGTGGGGTCGGCTTGGGTGAGTTGGCCGCCGATCCACAAGCCCTGGCTGTTAAAGCTGAATACCGGGCGCAGGTCGGGCCGCTCGTTGGCGGGCAGCAGGCTGTGTACCAGGCTATCGAGAATCAACGGAGTGGCATCAGTAGCCGGGTAATAACCCAGCACCATATGTGCCTGGAATAGTTTGCTGTGTGGCCCGCCGATTTGTGCGCGCACATAAATCAGGCGCAGCTGCGATGGTGGAATGCCCAGCGCCAACAGCGATAAATATTTGGCGATGCTGTAGTCCTCGCAATCGCCCGCCCTCAGCCCCAGGGTTTCCAAGGGGGTGGCCCAGTAATCCGATTGCTGCCACAGCGGCAGGTCTTCGCTGTAGCGAATCTGCTGGTTAAAAAAATTATTGACTTGTACCACTTGCTGCGCGCTGGCCAGTGGTTGCGCATCGCTGAGCATACGCTGCCAGGCATCGAGTAGTGCCACACCGTCTTCGCCGTAGCGCGTTTGCATTTGTTCGCGCATCAGCGAGGTATTGAGTGCGGCACTGGCCGCCAGGGTAAGCAGGGCCAACAACCACACAGGCCAACGCCAGCGGCTGTGCTGAACTGCGCCCAGGCAGTGGTTACCCATTGCGGGATTCCTGTGCATCTAATACATGGGCGGGCAGGGTGGGCAGCATGGAGGCAGTGGGAGTTAATGAGGGAAGGGTGGGTGAGGCGAGAGTATAGCGGTATTGCTTGAGGGTTTTACACTCAGGGCCCGGATTGGTTTTGATAATGTTTTTTCTTGGCAAAATACATGCGTTCGTCGGCCAGGCTGAGCAAGTTTTTTAGCGAATCCAAATCGGTGCTGGCAAAGCCCAGGCTGAAGCTAATGGGGTGAGGTTTATGGTTAATGGTCATGCTCAGGTTATTGCTGATGTCGCGCAGGCGCGCGGCAAATTTTTCGCAGGTGTCGCTGTTGGCATGTTCCAGCAAAATATAAAACTCGTCGCCGCCCACCCGCGCAACCGTATCGTTGGCGCGCGCCACCTGCTTGATGGCATTGGCCACTTGCTTGAGCATTTCATCACCGTATTCGTGGCCGTGGTGGTCGTTAACAAATTTTAGGCCGTTCACATCGATCACAAAAACACCAAAATGGGTGCTGGGGTTGTTGCTATTAAAGCGGTTGAGTAATTCGCTGTAGCGCGAGGTGAAGTAGTGGCGGTTGGGCAGGCGGGTGACAGAATCTATATGCGCCAGCTGATGCAGCTTGGCATTGAGGTTATGTTGCTTGAGTGCCGATGACATCATGGTGCTAAGCACCATTAATGCTTCGCCGAATTGTTCGCTCAGCTCGCTGCGCAGGGTAATTAAACAACCCTGGTAACTGGGTGTGGATGTACCTATGGGCACTATGTGTATCCAGGGGGTATTTTTGGCCAGGCGCAGCAGGGCAGCGTATTCATTGAGCTGTTGATGCTGCTGTTGCAGCAGCTGGCGCATGGCAATATCCAATGTGTGCAATTGTTCGTAGCCGGCAAAAAAATCGCTGCGCAGCAAATACAGGCCCACAGGTTGTTGGCAAATGGATTCTGCCAGCGAGAGCCCCATGGGGCCTATTTCATCGACCGAGGCTAGCTGTTGTACCTCCAGGGAAAATTGCACCAGCTTTTGCAGGGAGTTGCGCTGTTGGTCGAGCAGCAGAATATTTTTTTTCAGCGCCTCGGTGCGCTCGGCAACCTTGTCTTCCAGGGTGATATTGGCTTGGTGCAGTTGTTGGAATTGCGCCTGTATGGTGCTTTCCATATTGCTGAGCAGGGCAAAGGCCTCGGAAAACTCGCGGTATTGCACGGCGCTGGTATCTATAGGTGTGGCCTTGCGGTTTTCCAGGTTTTGGTGGCTCATGTTGTGGGTTAGCTCGCTTAAAATTTGCAGCGGGCGCGCCAGTTTGTCGGCCAGTTTTTTAATGACTAATAACATCAGCCCCAGAAATAGCAGCGCTGCTATGGCCTGGGTGCGATAGCCCAGCAGCACCTGGCTGAGCACACCATCGGCGGTGCGCCCCAGCTCCAGGGTTAGCTGTTGTTTGCCCAGTTCGGCGGCTATGGCCACTTGGTGCAGGCGCAATTCATTGGGTTTGGCATCGCCTTGGGTGTAGAGGGTTTCATCTTTACTGAGCAGGCGCAGCAGCTGCGGCTCATCAGCACCGGCTTGCTTTAGCCCTACCATCAGTTTTTCAATACTGATATTCACCATCAGCAGCCCGTTGACCTGAAAGGGTTTGGATAGCGAATCGCTGGCGCTGAGAATAGGGCGGATAAAAATTAATTGGCGCCCATGGCTGGTGTTGGCGGGTGGAATAAATAAGCGCGGGCGGGGGTCGCTAATGGCATCCGGCGATGACACTACTTCGGCCATGTAGGGTTCATAAGCGGAAATGTCATCAGTCAAGGCCCAGGTGGGTAGCACCTCAATCGGAAACAATTCCTGGTCAATCAACATTACGCTGTCGGTAGCGGGGTTGTGGCCCAGGTATTCCTCAATTTTTTTTACCGAGATGGGCGTAAGTATGGGCATAGAGAGGGAGCGGATCACCGAGCCATCGCTGGCGATACGATCCAGGTCGCCCATCAATTGGCGTATGGCCTGGGTGAGTAGAAAAGACGCCCGTTCTGTTTCGTAGGCCAGCTCGCGGTCGTTGTGAACCAGTGCCTGCTCATAATCGTTGCGGAGTTGGTAGATGCACAGCATTAACACTGGCACAGATACCGCCGCCCACACCAGGGCGAGTACCGTGTGGCGAAAACTGCGCAGGGTGAGTTTGGCAAGCAGTGACACAGGTTATTCCTAGGGGGTCGGTGGTTGGGAATTGACCATACGTTGGGCATTGCGAATATGTCGCTCGGCTAATTGTTGCATATAGCGTGCTGCGGCCGCACCGTCCAGAGCCCCCTCGCGATGGCGCCAATAGCCCTTGCCAATGGCATCCCAAATAAAGGTCATTTCTTTGTCGGCGGGCATGGGCTTGGTGTTGGCCATCAATTCAATGGTTTTTTTCAAGTAGCCTTGGGCATTACCTTGGGCATAGTTAAAGGCGGATTCTTCCACGGGGATAGCGCCGCTCAAATCCCATATTTGGCGCTGCACCTTGGCGCTTTGCAGGTAGTTGGCCAGGGCGATAAGACTGGCACGCTTGGCGCCATTAAGGGAGTCGCCGGGAAAGGCAATCACATGGGTGGAGAAGGTGGGGATCATGGTTTTACCTTCGGCCGAAGGTATGGCACTTACCCCCAGGTTATCGCCCAGGGCCTGGTGAAATTCTTTGCCGATCCAATCGCCATTGATGGTGTAGGCCACCTTGCCGGTTTTAAATAAATCCACCGCACACTGGTAGCTGCAATCCGGGTAGGGCAGGCTTTTCAAGCGCAGGCCTTTATAAAAATCCAATGCGGCTGCCATGGCGGGGGTATTGAGTTCTACCTTGCCATTATTGAGCGGCCAACCACCGTAGGCCGCCAAAAAGGGCAAAAACCAATAGGCTTCGTCAAAGCTCCAGGCGATGGTGGCAAGGCCTTTTGCTTCTAATTCGGCTTTGTGCTTAAGCATGTCTTCCCAATTAGCCGCAGGTTCTTTGATCAGGCCTTTGTTGTAAAACAACATCAGATGATTGCCTTGGATCAGTGGCACACCGTAGAGCTTGCCATCGCTAAAACCGCTGTTCCAAATACGTTCGGGAATGGCGGCGGGAAAGAGTTTGCGGTCAATTTCGCTGTAGCGGATAAAACTGTGCAGCCCCACATGGTCGGAGGGCATGATGATGGCATCGGGTGCGGTATTGGCTTCCATCAACCCCATCATGCTGGATTTAAGATCGTTCTGTTCCTTGAATTCACTTTTAATCTTAATGCCCTGCTGTTGACCAAATTCTTGCAGCACCTGGCCGAAATTATCTTTGGCATAGGTGTAAATAATGTGCAGTTCGGTATTGGCCAGCGCCGGGCGCAAGCCTAATAAACCCAGCACGCAAAGGGCATAAAAGAATTTGATCATAGAGCGGGTATCCAGATAGCCATTAGTGTTATAGAGCTGAGTTTAGAAGATGTATACAGGTTTGACGAATATCTGCCTTCTTTATTTGCCTGATGCTGATGTCACCCCTTGCCAGGGTGAATAGAGGTCTGTTTTATACCGAAATTTACAAGTGTGAATATTTTTTATAACGGTGGGTGATTTGTTGGGCGCTGCTCATGGCCAGTGTTTGGTTGGTGTGGGCAACAGGGTGATTGATATAAATCACCTAACGGTTATTTCAACCGTTAACTTAAGACAATGTGACTATACTTTTTTTGGTTTTGGCATAAGCCGATGGCGTAGCGCGGCTGTATCAGTGGGTGGAGTAGTAGTTCTAGGGGAAGGCCTATGAATGCATTGTGGATGATGGCAGGGGAAGAGGGCGCTTACCTGGTGCCCGATGAACAGTTGATTTTAAACCGCAGCGGTGAACTCCTGCCGTTTGGTGTGGGCTGTTACGACAGCTGCCCACAACCGGAAGATTGGTTGGCACTCTTGGCGCAGAGTGAGTTGCTGGTATTGGTGGCTGGCCAAACCCTGTTTGATACCGGGCGTTTGGCACAGTTGCCTACGGCCATGCCCAAGGTGGTCTTGCTGCTGGAGGCGGCCTCACCGCGAGTGCGCGGACAACTGAGTGCATTGGGCATAGATGCCTATGCCAGTATAGGTATGGCCGGCGAAGATTTTGCCGCTGTATTGTTAAAAACCTGCGCCGATAAAAAAGCGCTGAATGCGCTGCAGGATGAGTTAAAAAATTATTCCAGCCTGGCGTTTACCGCCATGTCATCTGCCTCGGAAATGGGTGTGGTGGCGCACTATGCCGAAAAGGTGCAAAGCACCAAGGAGCTGGCGGAGTTGGCGCTGCTCACCTTTAATTGCCTGCGCGATTTGGGTTTGCAAGCGGTGATGCAATTTCGCTTTGATAAAGATATTAGCCACTACCCGCTCGATGCCCCCGAATCCTATAAGCGCTTGTTGCAAGGTGCATTGCAATCGGCCAGCCGTATAGTCTCCCACGGCCGTTTTTTGTTGTTTAACTTTACCCAGGTGCAACTGCTGGCCTTGGATGCGCCCTTTGAAGACGAGGCGCGCTATGGCCGCCTGCGCGATCTGCTCGCTCACATAGTGTCTATCGCCGAAGCGCGGGCAAAAACCTTAAAGGTTAATAGCATGTTGCGCGCCCAGCAGGAAAATTCCCGCACAGTCATGTTGCTGCTGGAAATGGCCTCGCGCGATAACCGCAACTCCGTTAAGGAAATTATGACCGAACTCTCCACCGAGCTGCGGGCCATGGCCATGAGTATGGATTTGAATTTGGAGCAGGAAGCCCAGCTGCTGGGCCTGGCGGAAAAAGCGCTCAACTCCCTGGAAAGCCTGCAACAAGCCACCATGGCTGGTGAAGAATATTTCCGTAGCCTGCTGGAACAGCTGGAGGACGCCGCCAGCCTGTTGGGTGAAATTAAAACCTCGACAGCGGGTGTAGAGGCGGCACCAGGCGCCACTCAGCTAGAGAGTAATGTA
>CAMLRI010000058.1 GCA_946482385.1 uncultured Cellvibrio sp. | reverse complement strand
AAATGCTGCGACAATTTGTTTGCGCGCGTCGTAGCGATCAAGCCCGGCAAACTCTGCTGGTAATTGGGGATCGAGTTGTTCGTTAAGGCTGCCATCCAAATTAAAAATTTGCGCGCTTGCCAATACGGCAGCATTTTTGTCCAGCACATTAATCAGCGGCAGGTTGTGGCGCTTGCCAACTTCATAGTCGTTGAAATCGTGGGCGGGTGTAATTTTTACGCAGCCGGTACCGAATTCGCGGTCTACATAATCGTCGGCCACAATCGGGATCAGGCGGTTTACCAAAGGCAGCACAATAAATTTGCCGATCAGCCCTTTATAGCGTTCATCTTCCGGGTGCACAGCAACGGCGCTGTCGCCGAGCATGGTTTCCGGGCGGGTAGTGGCTACTACCAGATAATTGAGTCCCTCGGCGGTTGTGGCGCCATCGGCCAGTGGGTAGCGCAGGTGCCAGAGGTGGCCTTTCTCGTCGTGGTTTTCCACTTCCAGATCGGAAATGGCTGTGTGCAATTTAGGGTCCCAGTTCACCAGGCGTTTGCCGCGGTAAATCAGGCCGTCGTCGTAGAGGCGAACAAAGGCTTCCTGTACGGCTTTGGATAAGCCTGCATCCATGGTGAAGCGCTCGCGACTCCAATCGACTGAGGAGCCCAGGCGGCGGATTTGGCGGGTAATAGTGCCGCCAGATTGCTCTTTCCACTGCCAAACTTTTTCCAGGAATTTTTCGCGCCCCAAATCGTGGCGGCTAATATTTTGCGCGGCCAATTGACGCTCCACCACCATTTGGGTGGCGATACCGGCGTGGTCGGTGCCTGGCTGCCAGAGAGTGGACTTACCTTTCATGCGCTGATAGCGGATCAGGGCGTCCATCACCGCATTGTTAAAGCCATGCCCCATGTGCAAGCTGCCGGTGACATTGGGTGGTGGGATCATGATGCAATAGGCATCATCTTGTTCCGCGACTGGCTTGAAATAGCCTTGCTCTTCCCAGGTTTGGTACCACTGGCGTTCGATAGCATGGGGTTGGTAGGTTTTATCCATAGTGGTTGTCTGCTCTCGAGATGTTCCGCCCAGGGCTAATTAGGCGATAAATGAGTTCAAAATTGGCCGGGAATTATAGCTGTTTTTGCCTGCTAGTAGGCCAGCAAATTGCTGCTGGCTAATCGAGGTATGGTGTACCATGCGGGCTATGTTAAGGCTTTCTGGAGTGCAGATATGGTTGGAATGGTTGCTAACGGAAATGAGCATCCGATTGACGCTGTTGTCTTGTGGGTTGATGGTGCCGATCCTGCGCATGCAGCAAAGTTACATGGCTTTTTGCAGGCGAGGGGGCTTGCTCCGACGGGGGTGGCAAGCAAAACACGTTTTCATAACGCCGGAGAGCTGGATTATTGCGTGGCGTCCCTGCTCAAATTTGCACCCTGGTTAAACAAGATTTTTATTGTGACTGATGCCCAGCGGCCGCCGCTAATGGATAAGCTGGTTGGCACAGAGTACGAACAAAAAGTTTGCCTGATAGATCACACCACTGTTTTTGCTGGCCATGAGGAATGTTTGCCAAGCTTTAACAGCATGGCTATTAGCTCCCTGTTGTGGAAAATCCCGGGGCTGGCAGAGCGATTTATTTATCTGAACGATGATTTTGTGCTGATTCGGCCGGTAAGCCCGCAGGATTTTTTTTGTAATGAAAATGTTGTATTACGTGGGCGCTGGCATATGTTGCCGGAGATGATTCCCGGCCATGGGCTGTGGGAAAGCGTAAAGCAGCGGTTTTATGCCCGGGGGGGTAAAAACAGCGTTAGTTTTTGGCGACTGCAACAAATAACGGCACGTGTATTTGGCTTCACCAAGCGGTATTTTCGTCTTCCCCACGTTCCCCATGCCTGGAAGCGGTCATCCTGGGAGCGTATTTTTGCCGAATATCCAGAGCTGATGGCCATTAATATCCAGGCGCAATTGCGTCGTCCCGACCAGTATATTCCAGAGGGAATGAGCGCACATTTTCATTGGCGTGAGCGGCTGGTGACGCTGGCGGATGGAAGTGCAAATGTGCAGTTAAAGCCTTCTAATCAAGCGCTTTGGCGTATTCGCTGGAAGTTGGCCGCTGCCGAGAAGAATAACAAAATAATTTTTGCTTGCCTGCAGAGCGTCGAAAGAGGTAGCCGTGCCAAACAGGAACTTATTTTTACTTGGCTCAATAAGCGTATTGGCAGTTTGGATGATTTGCTGGCTTCGCGGCCAGGGCAATAATGATCAGTAGCTGGTTAATGCTTAAAAAGCATATGTTGCGAAGGTGATGTTGCGCAGAAGAGGGGCGGTATGGCTGGTGCGATCAAAAAAATTTTGGTGATTCGTTTTCGTCGGGTAGGTGACGCCATATTAACCGCAGCATTATGCGCCAGCTTGAGAAAAACTTTTCCTGATGCAGAAATCCATTATGTGCTTAACGAGGCTATAGCTCCTTTGTTTGATGGGCACCCGGATGTTGAGCAGGTAATTCGTTTCAGCCAGCGCGATAATGCCAATATCTTTCGCTATATCGCGCGAGTGTGGCGAGTCATGCGCGCAAATCGCTACCAGGTGATTATTGATGTGCGCAGTACCTTTCGCACACTTTTCTTTGCGCTATTTGGCTTTGCCGCTCGGTACCGCATAGGAACCCGCAAATCCTACAATCAAGTTTTGCACAAGTATCGAATAGACAATCGCCGCGATAAGTCTACTGATGTGATCAGCCATTTGTTGATGCTATTGCAGCCCTTGGCGGCTGAAAAAGAAATCACTTATTGCCATGATTTCAAACTCTACGCTACTGAGCAGGAGCGCCTGGCATTGCGCCGGGTGATGGAGTGTGCAGGTGTGGATTTTGGCCGGCCGATTATTCTTGCGGCTGTGGCGGCCAGGTTGGCCCATAAGGTGTGGGATAAGGAAAAGATGCAGCAGATTTTGCGGCGCATTATCGACAAATACCAGGCGCAAATTATTTTCAATTACGCTGGCGATGAGGAGGCTTACGCGCTTGCCATGCATCGTGATATGGGTGCGCCGCCGGACATTTTTACCAACATTAAGGCAAATTCGCTGCGCGAGTTGTGCGCGTTGGCGGTGAATTGCGATGCTTTTTTTGGCAATGAAGGCGGGCCGCGCCATTTGGCTCAGGCTTTGGGTGTGCCCGCCTTTGCGATTTTTCCGCCGGGTATTCCCAAAGCCATGTGGTTGCCTAATCCCGGTGATAGCAATCAGGGCATTAGCCCCGATGACTTGTTGGCGCCAGAGGCGCAGCGCGGTATGGATTACGCTGCCCGCTTTAACCTGGTGGATGTGGAAACACTATGGCGGCAATTGGATAAGATGCTTGCCAAAACCCTGGCAGCCAAATGCAAATTCAGTTCAGTAAGTAACCCTATTTCAGTAAGTAACCCTATTTCAGTAAGTAACCCTATTTGAGTAAGTAACTCTATTTCAGTCAGTAACTCTATTTCAGTAAATAAATAGGTGAGCCGCTTACCCGGATAGCCTCCAGCGCTTGGCCAAATTTATCCAGTGCCAGGCTGTAGCTCAGGTCCGGGGTGTAGCCGGTGTCTCCTGTCGACCACAGCATCCAAAAATGTTGCTGGTCATCCCGGCGGAATTCCAGCAGATATATATCCTCTGGCGTATGGCAGCGGCGTATAAAAGTGGCCTTGCTCAGCTGCTTGATAAAAAACGCCAAAGCATAAAAAGCCGGCCTGGGTTTAAAGCCATTCACATCATCAACCAAGCCATAACCGTGTGCCGATAACCGCCACCAGAACACCTGCTCCACATGGCCGGAGCAGAGGCAAATGGTGTAATAGCGCAGCATATAGTTGGCGTAATCCTCGTCGGTTTCCCCCGGCTGCTCGATGCGCCATTTGGGTGTTTCGTAGGGGCAGCCAATCGGCGACCAAATGCCAGTGTGTTTAACGGGCCAGTTTACTTCCGAAACAATCACTTTATCGTCACAGCGATCCGACCACTGGGCGAGCGCTTTTAATAGGGCTATTTTTTCCAGGGTTGCATATTTTCCTTGTTTGTTTTCCGGCGCACCGCGGCGATCGACATAAAGCAGGTGCGAGAGCGCTGCCAGGGGTTGATCTTTGGGGTGAGTCGCCAGCGCCGCAATTACTGGCAAGTATTCAAAATCAATGCAGGCGGGGCCAACCAGTTTGATGTGCGGATAGCGCTTTTGCAGATCCAGTGCGGGCTTTAATAGCTGAGCATATTCACTGCTGCTCCAAATGCCCCATTTGAGGCGATTGCTGGCGTGGGTGATTTCAATGTGCGCAACCTGGTCGCCAAGGCTTTCGATAATTAGTGTTAAAAAATCTTGCCAGGATTGCGGTTCCAGAAGCGCGCGCCTGTCTTGCAAAATGGCGAGCATGACTTCTACCCCGCGTTGACGCAGGCGGTGCACCAGGGCGATACCGCGCTGCCAATCGGCGGGCGTTTCGTGGTGGCAAAAACGAATTAAAACCGGTGGGTTGCCCAGCTGTTCCAGCAATGCCAATTCGGTTTCTATGTAACTCGCATGGGGATGCAGCGCCACACCAATGCGGTTGTGCATGGCAATGGGCTGCTGATAGCTGTGGCTGAGCAGTTGTTTGTAGCGGCGAAAAATTCCCGGTGCAGCACACAGGCCCTGCCAGATCATGGAGGCCATATAGCGCCAATTGCGATAGCCATGCTTTTCCTGGCGGCCGGGTACGATCATGGGTTGGGCAGATTTTTCATCCCACAACCAAATGTCTGGAATAGGGGGGTAAACCGGTTTGCCTTTGGGTTGTTGCTTGCTTTTCCAGTGGCGTATGGGGTGGCGCCATTTGCCGCTGCGTCTATGGCGCCAAAACTTTTGCCGGGCCTTTTGTTCAAGCTGGTCAAAATCCGCGGGAAAATTCTGGTGATGGTTATAAATGGTTTTGAATATTTTCAGGTAGGCGCCCGGCAGGGCGATGCGCGCCAAATCAAAGGCTCGCTGTGCAGCGGTGAGTGGCGCGCTGGAAAATTTGGCTCTGTTTAAATCAATAAATTGTGGTTGCAGCCATGCGCCGGTGCTGCTGCGCGGCAGCAAAATATTTTGATTGCCCATATCGCCGTGCATAAAACCGGCATCGTGCATGGCGCGTATGGCGGGCGCCACCAAATGCAAGGCGTCCATCAAGGGGGCGTTGTCGCGCTGGTGGTAATAGATGTCGGACAATAAATCGCGAAATGCAATGCCAGGCTCAAACAGGCAGAGGTAATAGCTTTCGATAAGGCGGCCCTTATCCCAACGCTCCAGCCAGGCGATAGGTGCGGGTGTGCCTATCCCTTGCTGTTGTAAAAATTCGGCGGCGCGAAATGAGCGCTGGGCCTTGGAGCCCTGGCGGTGGTCGTACCAATCTTTGAGGCGCGATTGGCGTTTGAAAACCTTAATGGTGATCCACTGGGGTTGGTTGGCGATTCGCAGTGAGGTTTTCACAACATAGTCAGCCCCCTTGGATAGGGTTTGGCTATTTTCTTGTTGCAGCAGGGCTTTTACATCGGCCAGTTGCGCCGCTATCTCGGGTGAGGAAAAGGCGCTGGCCAGTTGGCCCTGGTAGATGCCGATGGATTCTGTCATAACCTTGAGTTCTACCTTGGCTGCGGTCATCAGGGCTGGATCTGGTAGTGATCGCAAATAGCGCGCCACTGTTGGTAGTTGCCGTTTTCGCGCACATTGGTGTGCTTGAGAGAGACTTTTTGCGAGCCGGCAATAGGTGTGGGTTTTTGCCCCGGGTACTGTGAGCGCTGGGTAATGGTGTTTTGCAAGTGCGACATGGCTTTGAACCACAGGTCATCTGCCCGTGGCGCCAGGGCGAGATAGAGATCGCTGCGGGTCACATCTTTATGCAGGCACCCTGGGGGATATAACACACCGCCATAGCCAATCGGCATCATCCATTTGCCACTTACCCCCGGTTTGGTTTGGGTTTTCCATTCGCGATAATCCAGTAACTGGCCATTTTCCCCGTAGGCAATTTCGCGGCATTCGTGGGCAATAATCCTATCGGGAAATAACAGGTGATCCTGATAAAGGCGCTCAAGCCAGCTGCGGTTGTACATCAAATCATCGTCGCAGGTGACTAGCACTTTGTCGGGGAACAGGGCCAGGGCATGCACCAGTTTGCGGTGCGAGCAGGTCATATCCACGTAGTGAATTTCAAAGGTGTCACCCACTAATTCGCTGAGCGATTTGGGGATTTTGCTGGCCAGATCTTGATGCAGCCACAATAAAATTTTTTCCGGGCGACGGCTTTGTACCAGCAGGCTGCGGATGACCAGGTGCAGGCTGGCAAGTCGCGAAGGAATAGAGGTGAGCGTCACTATCACCGGAATTTCGGGCTGTTCATGGCCGAGCAGTTTGGCTTTGCTCAGGCGTTTTAGCTTCCAGGCTGTCCAGAGCGAACCGGGCAGTTCTTTTAGTTTCATGGTGCACTTACCCCGGCTTTGTTTTTTACTATGCCGTTGGCTGTCCAATAGCGCCCGGTGCGTTTTACCTCGTTGCGGATCGCGTAATTCTTTTTCCAGGTTTCGGGGTTATCGTAGGCGCGGGGGTGATCCAGGTGCAGGCAGTTAACGCTGTAGCGCACTTGTTTGCCCTTAAGTCCGTAATTCAGTAAGCGCTCGCCCAGTTCGCGATCCAGCCCGCCGTATTGCATATCTTCGTTAAAACCATTGCAGGCTTTGATGTCGGCTGTCCAGGTGGAGGAGTTCATGCCATTCCAGGTGGCTTTGGTGGGTGTGATGATATTGAGCAAGGCTTTGATGCGTTTGTTTTTGATGAGTTTCCAGAGTTTGTGGCTGGCAGGTTGCCCGGCTTTTTTTAACCAGGCCAGATCGAAAATAACGCCGCTGGCGATATCGGCTTCGCTGATGGCTTCGGACACGGGCGTAGTGAGTTTGATGTAGCCGCCGGATAAAAATTGTTTGGGGCGCGCCAGTTGCCGGTGTATTTCAATAAAATCCGGCTCGGGGATGCAATCGCCATCGGTAAAAATTAAATAATCGCAATCGGTTTGGGCGATGGCTTTGTTGAGTATCTGGAATCTTTGGAAGCCATTATCCTCGTGCCAAATATGTTGCAAATTCAGCTTGCCGCGGGCCTGAAAAAATTCGATGACCTCGCGGGTGGGCTGGCCCGAACCGTCGTCGGCGACTATGACGGTAAAGCCCTTGCTGCGCTGTGCTTCATAGCCAAACAGCACCTTCTTCAGCCATTTGGGTTGGTTGTAAGTGGTGATGACCACACCGATACGCTGTGGTGTTGCCGGGGTGTGGCTATGAGAAGTTGCGGCCATGGTTTAGGAGTCTCGTTGGATGAAGCGTGACATGCGCTCAAGGTTTTCGAGCAAAAGTTTGGGTGGGGCTTCCTGATTGTCCAGCGGTCGGTAATTCAAGTCGAACGCATCTATATCACCGTAGTGATTAATAATAAAGAAGCGGTTGTTGTGCAGGATAGCGGTATCTGTCCAGCTTTCAAACAACAGGCTGCGTTCGGATGGCAGCGGCTCTAGCAAATCCTGGCCGGTGCTGTAATCGCGGACAGGGTTGGTACAGCCAAAACCCTTGCGCAGCAGTGTGGGCAGCAGGTCTTCATGGGAGCTTAGGTTGTCGATTTGCGCCGGTGCTTGCCCCGGCCAGAGCAACAGCATGGGCACCTTGGTTTGCCAGTGGCTGAAGTTGCTATTGTGCCCCCAATAATTTTGCTGGGTTTCGTTGAATTCCTGGCCGTGGTCGCTGGTGATGACCACTATGGTGTTGTGCAGCAAATTTTGGCGTTGCAGTTGTTGGTATACGGCTGCAATTAATCCATCGACATAAAGTGCGGTGGCTTTATAGCGGTTGAGAAAGGGCGTTGGGTCGTAATCGTTATGCAGCTCCATGTAATTCACCTCATCCAGCATGGGGCTGAATGGGCTGTGGAAATCTTCCGGCAGGGAGAAGGCGTGGGGAGCATCGTAAAACAGCATGCCGAAGAAGCGCTGTTGCGGATTTAACTGCTGTAAATCCTGAATAAAGCGATCGTTAATGTCCTTGTCGTTAGCGGCGCTATTTTTGTGGGCGCCTTTGCGCAGTTGATTGCGCAGCCGGCTGAAAATAGTGCGGTCAAATTCCGGGAAGGTCAGTTTGCTGCTGCCATAAATAAAATGCTGGTAATTGAGCGCCAGTGTTTGGTCGAACAGGGGGCTGCCTTGTTCGCTGGCTAGCATGGGTTTCCAGTAGCTGCCCGGCAGGCCATAAAACAAACTGAACATGCCGTAGCGTGTGGCATTGGCGTTGCTGTAATGGTTGGTGTAATTGCGCCCCTGCTGGGCGAGTTGATAGGTGAAGGGCATGATGTCGGCGGCCAGCATGTCGGCGCGCAGCGAATCGACTACCAGCATCACTAGGTTATAACTGTTGGCGGAAGTGGTGTGGCATTGCAGCGGCTGCAGCGGGTAATCCAGGTTGTTGTTATCTTCCCGTTTGACTTGCTGGCGCTCCGGTAGGGTGAAGCCCATTTTTTTCAGGCTGGAGCGCATAGTGGTGACTTGCATCCAGGGAATGTAACGATGCTGCTCGGTGTAATTTTTCCAGCCAAAAGCTTCGGCAGTGCCGGTAAAAAGTTGCAGGCTCAGTACGGCTAGCAGGGCTGTGCCCAGATAGCGCCTGGGGCGCCAGTGTGATTTTGCTGCCCAAT
>CAMLRI010000057.1 GCA_946482385.1 uncultured Cellvibrio sp. | reverse complement strand
TGTAACCTTACTTAACCAGAGCCAGCATGCTCCCCTTTTTTAAAACCAACCACCTCCGACGGCAGGGGTGTGCCGACGGAGGCGTGCATGTTGGACCCAGCAGATTCCAACCCAGCATCAATCCTTGCGCTGAAACCGGGCTTGGGTCCGATGGGCTAACTAGTCGGCCTGGCGACGCAAGAAGGCAGGAATGTCGAGATATTCCAATTCTTTATCGCCCAAAGGCGCCGCTAACGCAGCCGCTGCCGCCGCACTGCCATGGCTATTGGCACGCAAATGTGCCGGGCGATCCAAGGCTGCATAATCCACAGGGGCGCTGGCACGGCGAGTGTTGTCCACTACCACTTTGGTGGGCGCGGGCTTCACTTCTTTGGCCGGAGCGGCAATGCCCAAACCGGTTGCCACAACCGTTACGCGCAATTCATTGGTCATTTCCGGATCGATTACGGTACCCACCACTACAGTGGCATCGGCCGAGGCGAACTCTTCAATAGTGCTGCCCACTTCCGAGTATTCACCCAGTGACAGATCTATACCGGCAGTAATGTTGACCAGAATGCCGCGAGCGCCCTGGAGGTTAACGTCTTCCAACAGCGGGCTGCGGATGGCCGCTTCAGCCGCTTCGCGCGCGCGGTTTTCACCGGTGGCACGGCCAGTGCCCATCATCGCCATACCCATTTCCGACATTACGGTGCGCACGTCGGCGAAGTCCACGTTGATCATACCCGGACGGATAATCAGGTCAGCAATACCTTGCACCGCCCCCAGCAATACGTTGTTGGCCGCCTTGAAGGCATCGAGCAGGCTGGTGGATTTACCCAACACCGACAAGAGTTTTTCGTTGGGAATGGTAATCAGCGAGTCGACGCGCGCGCTCAGCTCTTTAATACCTTCGTCGGCAATTGCCATACGCTTGCGGCCTTCGAAGGGGAAGGGTTTGGTAACTACCGCAACGGTTAAAATGCCCAGATCGCGCGCCACTTCTGCAACCACTGGCGCTGCACCTGTACCTGTACCACCGCCCATACCTGCGGCGATAAATACCATATCGGCGCCGCGCAATACTTCGGCGATACGCTCGCGATCTTCCATCGCCGCCTGGCGGCCCACTTCCGGATTGGCACCGGCGCCCAGGCCTTTGGTCATAGAGTGACCCAACTGCAACACAGTGCGGGTATCTATATCTTTTAATGCCTGGGCATCGGTGTTGGCGCAGATAAACTCCACGCCTTCGATTTTATTGGCAATCATGTGCTTAACAGCGTTACCGCCGCCGCCACCGACACCAATCACTTTGATAACAGCGTTTTGCTGAACACTATCAACTAATTCAAACATGGCCACACCCCTTTTTTCCTTGACTCATTAACGTAAAAAGTAAAACCAACAATGATTTAAAAATTGCTTTGGAACATTTTTTTAATTTTGCTTAACAGCGATCCAGATGCATCGCGCGTACCCGCATTGCTGTAACCGCGCTCCTGATGCTGCTTCATGGCATATATCAACAAGCCAACCCCTGTGGAGTAAATCGGGTTGTTGACTATGTCGGATAAGCCGCGCACATGCTGCGGCGCCCCCAGGCGCACCGGCATATGGAAAATCTCTTCGGCCAGCTCAATAACCCCTTCCATTTTGGAAGTGCCACCGGTCAGCACTATGCCGGCGGCAATCAAATCTTCGTAACCACTGCGGCGCAACTCGGCCTGCACCAGGGTAAAAAGTTCGTCGTAGCGCGGCTCCACTACCTCCGCCAGCGCCTGACGCGACAGGTCGCGCGGTTGGCGATCGCCAACACTGGGCACCTTGATGGTTTCGTCCGGGCTGGTCAGTTTGGCCAGGGCACAGGCGTATTTGATTTTGATTTCTTCGGCATTGGGCGTAGGTGTGCGCAATGCCATGGCGATGTCGTTAGTCACCTGATCGCCGGCGATGGGGATAACCCCGGTATGGCGAATAGCACCGTCTTTAAAAATGGCGATGTCGGTAGTGCCGCCGCCAATATCCACCACGCACACACCCAACTCTTTTTCATCATCGGTGAGCACCGAGTAGCTGGATGCCAACTGTTCCAGAATGATGTCTTCCACTTCCAGGCCGCAGCGGCGGATACACTTTTCGATGTTTTGCGCCGCATTCACGGCGCAGGTGACCAAATGCACCTTGGCTTCCAGGCGCACACCCGACATGCCCAGGGGTTCTTTCACACCATCCTGGTCGTCGATCAAAAATTCTTGCGGCAAAATGTGCAGGATTTTCTGGTCGGCCGGTATGGCCACCGCCTGTGCGGCATCAATAACCCGCTCCAGATCCTGGGGAAAAACTTCGCGGTCGCGAATCGCCACTATGCCGTGGGAGTTGAGGCTGCGAATGTGGCTACCGGCAATACCCGCGTACACCGAGTGGATCTGGCAACCCGCCATCAATTCCGCTTCTTCAATGGCGCGCTGGATCGACAGCACTGTTGATTCAATATTAACCACCACGCCCTTTTTCAAACCGTTGGAGCGATGCGAGCCTATACCGACGATTTCCAGCTGCCCTTCGGGGGTAATGGCACCAACGATAGCCACCACCTTGGATGTGCCTATATCCAGGCCGACTATCATTTTGTTGTCACTCGCATTTGCCATTAGCTAAACCTCGTCCATCCGACTCAGGTGGTTTTTTTGTTTGGTTAATTTTTTACACGTTTGCTATTTAAAGCACGTCTTACATCACAGTATCTGGGTTGGCGCTGAACCAGGGCTGGTGGTTGCCTGCACCGGGCGCAGATATTTTTTTGCCGATTCTGACCCTTCAACCCAGCGCACTGCCAAGCCATTGGCGTAACGCACATCGATCGCCACAATATCGGCCCAAACACTGTGTAAGTGAGTGTCGTATACAGTAACAAATCGGCGCATTTTTTCCATCACTTGATCGCGTCCAATTGCGATTTCTACAGCATTTTTTAACGTTAAACGCCAAGATTTTTTGTTATCGCACTTAAGTGCAATCACATCCAGGCCGCGCGCGCGCAACAGCTGGGTTAAATCCTGATATTGCTGCAGTATTTCTACTGCATCGCCCTCGCTGCCTTGCAGCCAGGGAAGCCCCTGCAAACGGTCAGTTTCTTTAACACGGATAATTTGTCCGCGCTGATTAAGAAAGCCATCACCCCAGCGCGCAATGGGTTTTTGTTCAGCAATTTTTACCACCAGGGTATCTGGCCAGCGGCGCTGCAAGCTTACCGAGTCCACCCAGGGATCGTCGGTAAGGGCGCGTTTCAGGCGCATCAGATCCAGCTGCAAAAATTTGCTGTCGATTTCATTGCTGATCAGCTCAGTGGCGCGCGCCTTGGTAATAAAGTGAAATTCACCTTCAACCACCACACTTTTAAAAGGCCGCTCCAACAATCGTTGCAGCGGCTCATAGGCCCAGTAGGCAGCAACCGCTAACAGCATGGCCACTAACACCAACAGCCAGCGCGGGTTAAACCAGGCCCAATACTGGCCAAGGGCCAAGGGCGCTGCGCGTTTTACTATTCGCTCGCCCTGCGGGGTAACACGGGCATAACCCTGTTCACGCCGCGCCGCGCGAGCTGGCCGCTCATTTTCCACACGCGCGCGCCTTGGGCTGGGCGCTTCCAACAACACATCGCGCGGTTCGCTGCCCAGCGCTGTATCTGCACTGGGTGCGCGCTCGCGCTGGGCGCGCCGCAGCGGGCGAGACTCCACTGGCGCTTCGTCGAGAATATCCAGTGATGCACCGATACTGGGTTCAATGCGCGCAAAGCCGCCGCCATTAGCAGCTGCATCATCACCCCTTATCAGGCCGCGCTCGCGCATGGATTAATTACCTGACGCCGCAGCGCCGGCCAGGCTGGCGCGCAAAATAGTTGCCACCAATTCGGCAAAACTTAAACCCACCGCCTTGGCCGCCATGGGCACCAGGCTGTGGCTGGTCATACCCGGCGCAGTATTCACTTCCAGCAGATAAAAATTCTGCTGCGCATCGGCCATCACATCGACCCGCCCCCAGCCGCGGCAACCCAAGGCATTAAAAGCATCGAGCGCCAGGCGTTTTAATTCCTGCTCTTTTTCCGCCGACAAACCACAGGGGCAGATATAGCGGGTGTCTTCCGCTATGTATTTGGCATCAAAGTCGTAAAAGCTGTGGTCAGTTTCCAGTTTGATGGGCGGCAGGGCTTCACCGTCGACAATGGCCACTGTGTATTCCGCGCCGACAATCAAGCGCTCCACCAACACACTGCCCTGGTATTGCGCCGCTTTATTAAACGCCGCCTGCAATTCGGCAGCGCTTTTTACCCGCGACATACCAATACTGGAACCTTCGTTGGCCGGCTTTACCATGACTTCGCCACCCAGTTGGGCCAGCACAGCGGCAAAATCGGTTTGGCGATTGAGCACCGCGAATTCCGGTGTAGGCAAGTTAACCAACCCGCGCGCCTGCAAGCCACACCACAATAATTTGGTGCGCAATTTATCCATCGCCAGGGCCGAGGCCTGCACATCACTACCGGTGTAGGGGATATGTAAAAACTCCAACAGTGCCTGGATACGGCCATCTTCGCCGCCGGGGCCGTGCAAAATTAAAAAAGCGCGGTCTATATTGGCTGCCTGGATGTCGGCAACAATGTTATCGCCCACATCAATGGCAACGTGTTCTATGCCCAAGTCTTGCAGGGCGGCAATAACCGCCGCGCCACTTTGCAGGGAAATGTCGCGCTCGGACGACAGCCCGCCATAGAGCACACCCACGCGCCCCAGTTGTTTTTTCAGTTGTTCATCAACAGGCAGTGTTACCGCTTGCATAACCAGAATTACCTCTACTTCAATTGGCGTTTGGCAAGTTCGGGAGACAGAACTCCCACATTGCCGGCGCCCTGGGTGATGACTATGTCACCAGCGCGCACTATGTCTTTAATAATGTCGGGCACAGCATCCACTGTTTCGACAAAAATGGGTTCGATAACACCGCGCGCGCGAATGCTGCGGCACAGGTGGCGGCTATCGGCGCCGGGAATTGGCTCTTCACCTGCGCTGTAGACTTCCAGCAATACCAGGGCATCGGCCGTGGATAAGACTTCCACAAAATCTTCGTAGAGATCGCGGGTGCGGGTGTAGCGGTGCGGTTGGTAAATCATGACCAGGCGGCGCTCTGGCCAACCATCGCGCACAGCTTTAATTACCGCAGCCACTTCGCGCGGGTGATGGCCGTAATCGTCCACCAACATGGCATCGCCCTCGCCCACCGGGAAATTGCCATACACCTGGAAGCGGCGACCAACACCCTGGAAATTAGCCAGGCCCGCCTGGATAGCTTGATCGCTAATACCTTCGTCGGTAGCCACCGCAATGACCGCTGTGGCATTGAGCACATTGTGGATACCGGGAATATTGATGCGAATATGCAGCGGCTCGCTATGGCCAGGGCGCAGCACATCGAATTCGGAGGACATTTTGTCCTGGCGGATATTCACTGCGCGGAAATCGCAGTGTTCGCCAAAACCGTAAGTCAAAATCGGGCGCGCCACTTCGGGAATAATGTCGCGGATTACCGGGTCTTCACCGCAGAGCACAGCCAAACCGTAAAACGGCAGGTTGTGCAAAAACTCAACGAAGGTTTTTTTCAGTTTGGAAAAATCGCCGCCGTAGGTTTCCATGTGGTCGGCGTCGATATTGGTAACAATCGCCACCATGGGCTGCAGATGCAAAAACGACGCATCGCTTTCGTCGGCCTCGGCCACCAGGTAGCGGCTGCCACCTAATTGCGCATTGGTGCCGGTGCTGTTAACCAAACCGCCAATAATAAAAGTAGGGTCGAGTTTTGCCGCCGCAAGAATGGACGCCAACAAACTGGTAGTAGTGGTTTTGCCGTGGGTGCCCGCCACCGCAATACCGTGGCGATAGCGCATTAATTCACCGAGCATTTCTGCGCGGCGCACCACAGGGATACGCAGCTCGCGCGCGCCTATCACTTCCGGGTTGTTATTGTTTACCGCACTGGAGTTAACCACTACATCGGCGCCGCGCACATTATCGGCGTGATGGCCAATAAAAACCTGCGCACCTTTTTTTACCAAACGCTCGGTTACGCTGGAGGCTTTGATATCGGAGCCGGAAATTTCATAGCCCTGGTTTAACAGCACTTCGGCAATGCCGCTCATGCCGGCGCCGCCAATTCCAATAAAATGGATGCGACGAATACGGCGCATTTCTGGTACTTCGTATGTGCCAATGGATTTATCCATGGGCCACCTCCACACAGGCATCGGCCACCAAGGCTGCGGAATTGGCATGGGCCAAATTCCGCGCGCGCTGCGCCATACCCAACAGGGTGGCGCGGTCTGCCAATTGAGTTGATAAAAGCGCAGCCAAATCGGCTGCCGTTAATGTTTGTTGCACCAGCGCCACACCGGCGTTGGCACTGGCGAGAATATGGGCGTTCCAGGTTTGGTGATCGTCTATGGCACTGGGCAAAGGAATCAGCGCAGCAGCCACACCGGCCGCCATTAATTCCGACACGGTTAAAGCACCGGCGCGACAGATCACCAAATCCGCCCAGGCGTAAGCGGCGGCCATATCGTCAATAAAAGGTTCTACCCGCGCCGTCAGCGAATATTCCTGGTAGAGCGCAGCGGTTGCATCGCTGTGCGCTTTGCCCGCCTGGTGCCAAATCTGCGGGCGCTGCCCTGGTGCCAAACGGGCAATACTGGCGGGCACTAATTCATTAATTGCCTTGGCGCCCAGGCTGCCGCCCAACACCAAAAGATGCAGTGGTTGTTGCGCGCGAGCTTCATAGCGATCGGCAACTGCCGGCAATTGATAAATGCTGTGGCGCACCGGATTACCCACCACCTTGGCGCGCTTGGCAGCGCGATTGCGGAAGGCGCCATCGAACGCGCAGAGCACGCGCTGTGCAAGAGACGACAAGAGGCGATTGGTAGTGCCGGCCACAGCATTTTGTTCGTGGATTACCAAAGGCTTGCCCAGCAAGCGCGCTGCCACGCCGCCGGGACCAGAGGCAAAACCGCCAAAACCCAAAACCACATCGGCCTGGGTGTTGCGGATAATGCGCAGCGCTTGGATAACCGCCGCAACAATTAAAAATGGCGCCTTTAGCAAACCCAACCAGCCGCGACCGCGCACACCTTCCACGGCAATTAAATTGAGCGGGATATTGGCCTTGGGCACCAGAGTATTTTCAATGCCCTTGGCGGTGCCCAACCACTGCACCAGGGCACCGCGCGCGCGCAACTCTTCCGCTACCGCCAGAGCCGGAAACACATGGCCACCGGTACCGCCCGCCATAATTAATACGCTCAGGGTTTTCATGCGGCAGCCTCCTGCAAGCGGCGGCGCTGGGGTTTTGGCTCCGCCACAGGCGCTGCGCCTGGCTGTGCCGATTCCCAATGGATGCGCATAACAAATGCCATAAGCACGCAACATATTAATAAGCTGCTGCCACCGTAACTAATAAAAGGCAAGGTTAAACCCTTGGTGGGCAAGAGGCCGGATGACACACCAATATTGATAAATACCTGGAAGGAAAAAAGTATGCCCACACCAAAAGCAGCCAGCGCCGGAAACATTTTTCCTGCGGCGAGATTTTCCCGGGCGATACGCAGAATGCGCGCAATCAGGGCGACAAACAGGGCGACTATAACGATGGCACCCAGCAGACCAAATTCTTCGGCGATGATGGCAAAAATAAAATCTGTGTGTGCCTCGGGTAAAAAGAACAATTTCTGCAAGCTATTGCCCAATCCCAAACCCAACCATTCGCCGCGGCCAAAACCAATCAGCGATTGGGTTAATTGATAGCCGGTGTTGAATTGGTCGGCCCAGGGATCCAAAAAGGTGATCAGGCGCTGCATGCGGTAGGGCGAAAAAATAGCTACTGCACCCAAGCCGACTACACCAATCACGATCAACAGCAAAAAGTGCCAAATGCGCACACCGGCAATAAACATCATGGCAAACACCGTAGCGCAGAGCACCACCGAGCTGCCGAAATCCGGCTCCAGCAGCAGTAGGCCAACAAACACACCTACTACCAACAGCGGCTTTAAAAAACCCTGCCAGCCAAAATGCAACTCCTGGTAGCGGCGGGCAAAAAAGCTGGCAAAAAATACCACGGCACAAAACTTGGCAATTTCGGAAATTTGAATGGAAATAATGCCCAGGCTAATCCAGCGCTGGCTGCCATTCACGCGCTTGCCAATGCCGGGAATTAACACCACCACCAGCAAAAATAAAGTGAGCAACAGGAAGGGGCCGGCATAGGCCTGCCACACGCTCATGGGAATGCAGGCCACAAACACCGCCAGCACCATACCCATGACCATATACACCGCGTGGCGCTTGGCAAAAAACCAGGCGTCGTCATAGGTAACCGCAGCAAAAGATACTGAGGCAGAGACCACCATCACCAAACCAATGGACATCAGCGCCAGCCACAGGCACAGCAGCGTCCAGTCGACGCGCAGGCTCAAGGGCAGTTGATGGTTGGGCGTGGCGGATAGGCTCATGGCGACACCAGCTCCTGTACCGCCGCGCAGAATTGCTCGCCGCGGTCTTCGTAGTTTTTAAACATATCGAAGCTGGCGCAAGCCGGCGATAACAAAACCGCATCGCCAGCTTGTGCCAAAGCCAATGCCTGCTGCACCGCTTGCGGTAAATTGTTGGCAAAACGCACTGGCACCTGGTTGCCGACTGCCTGGGCAATCAGCGGTGCATCGCGGCCAATCAACACCAGGCGGCAATTGCCTTCGACCAATGCCTGGGTCAGCTCGCGGAAATCC
>CAMLRI010000056.1 GCA_946482385.1 uncultured Cellvibrio sp. | reverse complement strand
TGCAAACTCACCGCTGGGCGGGCTGTAAGGATTTGTACCTGGTGGGGCTTGCCATGGCCGCCGGCCGGGCGCCGGGGTAATAGATCCTTCAGCGGGTGTTATAGTGATGGCTGTTATAAGCAGCCCCAATGCAATCCGGAACCTATCCTATGCCCCAGGCTCTTCCTTTACTGCTGCGCCGCCCCCGTGCCCTGGCCCTGCTGGTGTTCGTCATCGCCCTGGGGTTGAGCGGCTTGTTGATTGGGCAACTGGAGCAGCAGCAGCGCCAAACCCACCGCGCCGACCTGGCCAACCTGGTGCAAAACCACAGTTTTTTAATCCGCGATGCCCTCGACCAAGCCCTGGCGCTCAACTACTCCATGGCAGCGATGATCCAGCTCAACCAGGGCGATAGCCATTACTTCGAGGATTTTGCCCGCGAAGTGCTGCCTTTTTACCCGGCGGTATCGCACCTGAGCCTGTCGCCCCAGGGGGTAATCAGCAAGGTCTACCCCCTGGAGGGCAATGAAGCCTCCCTCGGCTTTAACCAGCTAACCGACAACCTGCAAAACCGCGAGGCGCTGCGCGCGCGGGATAGCGGCCAGCTCACCCTGGCCGGCCCGGTGCAGCTGGTGCAGGGCGGCCTGGGGGTGGTGGGGCGTATGCCGGTGTTTTTGCAAGACCAGGGCGGGCGCCACTTTTGGGGTTTTACCAATGTCACTGTGCGCATCCCGCAGCTGCTGGAAACCGCCAAGCTGCCGCAGTTGAGCAGCATGGGGGTCGCCTATCGCCTGTGGCGCCAGCTGCCGGGCGGCGCCCAGGGCGAAGAAATCCTGGCCTCGGCCGATGCCCGGTTGCGCGACCCTGTGCATATCCAGGTGCCTGTGCCCAACGGCACCTGGACCCTCAGTGCCAGTCCCCTGGCCGGCTGGTTCAGCCCCTGGCGCCTGGCGGCGGAGTTGGCCATGGGGGCGGTGTTTAGCCTGTTGCTGGCCTACCTGGTGTATTTGATGGTGCAGCTGCGCCGGCGCGAGCTGGGCCTGCGCGATGCCGTGGCGGAGCAGACCCGCGAACTGCTGGAGGCCCGCGCGCGCCTTCAGGCCACCCTGGATGCCATCCCCGACCTGCTGTTTGAAATTGGCAGCGACACCATTATTTACAGCTTCCACAGCCGTCGCCCCGAGCGTTTGCTGGTGCCGCCCGAGCGCTTTATGGGGCAGAGTTTTACCCGCTACCTGCCGGAGGAGGTCAACCAGGTGATCCTCTCGGCTATGGATGAGGCATCGCTCAAAGGTTTCAGCGAGGGCCGCTACTACGCCATGCAGCTGGGCGATGGCCTGCGCTACTTCGAGCTGTCGGTGGCGCTCAAGGCGGGCAATGGCCGGGAGAAGCGCTTTGTCATGCTCAGCCGCGATATTACCGAGCGCAAGGAGCAGGAGGCGCGCATCAACAGCCTGGCGTTTTTCGACCCGCTTACCCAGCTGCCCAACCGCCGCCTGCTGCAGGATCGCCTGGAGCACGCCCTGGCCACCAGCCTGCGCCAGCACAACCTGGGCGCCCTGCTCTACATCGACCTGGATGACTTTAAAACCCTGAACGACACCCGCGGCCACCATTTGGGCGACCTGCTGTTAACTGCGGTGGGCGAGCGCTTGCACAAAAAGCTGCGCAGCCAGGATACGGTGGGGCGCCTGGGGGGCGATGAATTCCTGGTGATTCTGGAAAACCTGGGGCAAGCGCGCGATGGCGCCGCGCACCAGGCGCAGTTGATTGCCGAAAAAATCCTCCGGTGCCTCAACCGCCCCTACAACCTGGAGGGCGAGGATTACTTCAACTCCCCCAGCATTGGTATTTGCCTGTTCGGCATGGCGCCGGACGAGCAACCCGAGGAATTGCTCAAGCAGGCCGACCAGGCCATGTACCAGGCCAAATCCTCCGGGCGCAACACCCTGCGCTTTTTCGACCCGGCCATGCAGGTGGCCACCGCCCAGCGCTTTGCCCTGCAACACGAACTGCGCGAGGCGCTGCATTTGCAGCAGTTCCAACTCTACTACCAGCCCCAGGTGGATAGCCGCGGGCACTGGGTGGGGGTGGAGGCACTGGTGCGCTGGCTGCATCCCCAGCGCGGCCTGGTGCCGCCCACAGAATTTATCCCCCTGGCCGAGGATTCGGGGCTGATACTGCCCCTGGGCCAGTGGATTCTGGAGCAGGCCTGCGCCCAGCTGGTGGCCTGGGCCGGGGACCCCGCCTGCGCCGGCCTGACCATTTCGGTCAATGTCAGCGCGCGCCAGTTCCAGCAGGAGGATTTTGTCGCCCAGGTGCGCTCGGTTTTGGCCCGCAGTGGCGCCAACCCGGCGCGGTTGGTATTGGAACTAACAGAATCGCTGCTGGCCGCTGACCACCAGGCGCTGGCAGGCAAAATGGACGCGTTAAAACACCAAGGCATCCAGTTTTCCCTGGACGATTTCGGCACTGGCTACTCCTCCCTGTCCTACCTTAAGCGGTTGCCCATCAGCGAGCTGAAAATCGACCGCTCGTTTGTAAAGGATGTGCTCAGCGACCCCAATGATGCCGCCATAGCGCGCATGATTATTCGCCTGGCGCAAAGCCTGGAACTGCGGGTACTGGCGGAGGGGGTGGAAACCCGCGAGCAGCGCGATTGGCTGGAGCGGGAAGGCTGCGGCCACTACCAGGGCTATTGGTTTGGCCGCCCGGCACCGGCGGCGCAGCTACTACAGCAATTGCGCCCCCAGCCCCAGGATGTGAATTGAATCAGCGCAGGGCGCAGGCGCTCTGCGGCTCGGGGCGGTAAACGCCGACATTCAGGTGGCCGGCATCCTTGAGGTTGGCGGCGTGCAATTGGCTCATCACCCCTTTTTGGCAGTAGAGGTAATACTGTTTGCCGCTATCCAGTTGGCTGAACTGGTTGTTGAGTGAATAGAAGGGAATTTGATGGATCTCCACCCCCGCCAGCTGTAGCGGGTGGGATTCCACCTCGTTCGGGTGGCGTATATCAATCACCGCCGCCGGGGCGACCACCTCGCCTACCACCGGCACCGATAAGTCCGCATCCAGCTCATCCACCAACTCGTCGATATTCTGCGCGCGGCGCTCCGCCAGGGCGCGTTCCAGCACCGCAAAATCAAATTTCGTCTCTTCAAACTCCACCTTGTGCAAACGCGCCTTGGTGGTGGGGTTCACCGAAATCACCCCGCAGTATTCGGGCATGCTGGCGGCGAAGCTCTCGGTGCCAATCTTGCGCGAAATGTCGATGATGTCGCCCTTATCCATGGTCGACAGGGGGCGCAGCACCAGCATGTCGATGGCCCGGTCGATGGCATTGAGGTTGACCAGGGTCTGGCTCGACACCTGGGCGACGCTCTCGCCGGTTACCAGCGCCGGAATCTCCAGGGATTCGGCCACCTGTTCCGCCGCGCGCAGCATCATGCGCTTGAGGATCACGCCCATGTAGGCGTTATCCACCTTCTCCAAAATTTCTTTCACCACCTCTTCAAAAGGCACGGTCACAAACTTCACCCGGTGGCTGGCGCCGTATTTTTGCCACAGGTAATAGGCCACTTCCTTAACGCCAATCTCGTGGGCGCGGCCGCCCAGGTTGAAAAAGCAGTAGTGGGCGCGCAGGCCGCGCTTAATGCACAGGTAGGTGGAAACGGTGGAATCGAACCCGCCGGAAATCAGCGACAGCACCGGGTCCTGGGCCCCCAGGGGGAAGCCGCCCAGGCCCTGGGTTTTGCTGGTGAGCACCCACAGCCGCTGGTCTTTGATCTCCAGGGGCACAATCACGTCGGGCTTGTGCAAATCCACCCCCCTGGCCGGCGAATGCTGCAGCAGGCCACCGCCCACATACTGCTCCACCTGTACCGAACTGAACTCGTGCTTGCCCACCCGCTTGGCGCGTACGCAAAAGGTTTTGCCGGCCAGCTGGTCGCGCCAGTGGCGCAGGGTGTTTTGGAAAATGGACTCCAAATCCCCCAGGGGGTAATCGTGGATCAGGGCAAAGTTGGCAATGCCCGGGGTGCGCGCCAGCACCTCGGCCACCTGGGCGGTCACCCCCGCATCCGCCTCCGGGCAGCGGATCTCAATCTTCTCCCAATCGCGCTGCACATCAATCGCCACGCCCAGGTTGGCCAGCAGCAGCCGCAGGTTATCGCGCAGCTGCTTGATAAAGCGCTTACGCACCGGGGGGCTTTTGATGATGATCTCAGGGAAGACTTTAACGATGAAGTGCATGGAGGTGTGCCTGGGCAGGGGTAAAAGGGCGGCGATTATACGGCAGATGGCGAGGGTGGCCAAAAGCAGTGATCTGCCGGGCCATACTGTCGCGTAAATTAACATGGGTTTTAAGGTGGTGCACCCAGGTACCTCTGCCTGGCTGGGTTTCCTGCGCTACCCTTTGTTTTCCCCGCTGCTGGTTGATACTCAGGATATTTGCACTTTTATGGCCTCGGGAGTTCATTACCCAGGCCCTACCTATAGCCATTCGACATCATTGTGAGAGATTCAACCCATGAGAAATATAACTATTGGTAAGCGTTTGGCTTTGGGATTTGGTTTGTTAGCAGCCTTGGCTTTGGCTCAGGGATTATTTGCGCTCAACAAAATGGCGCGCATGTACGAAAAAACGGAGGAGATAAACACCAGCTGGATTCCCGCACTGAGTGCTATAGGTGATCTAAACCTCGCTTTGATGCGCTATCGCGTCAATTCCGTCCGTCTGGTGGCCGACCCTTCGCCTGCGGCGGTGACCCAGCTCGAAGCAAATTTACTGGCGCGCGAGCGCGATGTGCATGCGGCCCAGGATCAATACCAGGAATTAATCACCGAAGACTCAGAGCGGCGCTTGTTTGCCGAGCTGCGCTCGGTGAAAGACCGCTATATCCAGGGCAGTGCCAAGGTGTTGGCCGCTATGAAGTCCGGCGACCAGGCTCAGGCACTGAGTATTGTGGAGCTTGAACAAACGCCTCTTGCCGATCAGCTCACCAAAATGTTGTTGGAGTTGGGTGAGATCAATCGTCAAGGTGCCATTGATGCTGGCGGTGAATCGGAAAAAACCTATCGCCAAAGCCAGGTATTGGTAGTGTTTAGCGTTACTTTCTGCCTAGTGGTAACTGCACTTTTGGCGGTGTTGGTCAGTCGCAGTATTGTCAGCCCGCTGCAACAGGCAGTGAGTGCTACCGAGTTGGTGGCCAGCGGTAATTTGAGCCGGCCTATTGAGTTTGCAGGCAGCGACGAGCCTGCCCAGCTCCTGGCTGCCCTTGCAATGATGCAAGACAGCCTGCGGGGAGCTATCACCCAAATTGGCAATTCCTCGGTGCAATTGGCCTCGGCCAGTGAGGAGCTGAGTTCGGTGGCGGAAGATTCGTCCCGCAATTTGCAAAAGCAAAACGACGAAATCCAGCAGGCGGCATCGGCTGTGACTGAAATGAGCGCCGCCGTTGATGAGGTGGCGCGCAATGCCAGCGCCACGGCGGAAGCCTCCAACGAATCATCCCGTCTGGCTCAGGAGGGGCGCGACCGGGTTAAACAGACAGTTGAATCCCTAAGAGCTATGACCCAGGAGTTCACCCGGACTTCGCAGTTGATTGTGGGCTTGGCCGAGCAGTCCAAGGATATCGGCAAGGTGCTGGATGTGATCCGCGCCATTGCCGAACAAACCAACCTCTTGGCCCTCAATGCCGCTATCGAAGCTGCCCGTGCCGGCGAAGCCGGGCGTGGTTTTGCTGTGGTGGCTGACGAGGTGCGAGCCCTGGCCCATCGCACCCAGGTATCCACCCAGGAGATAGAACAGATGATTGGCAAGGTGCAGGGCGGCACCCAGGCCGCCGTGGATTCCATGCGCGACAGCGTTAGCCATGCCGGGCAGACGCTGGAGGTTGCAGAGGAGGCTGGCTCAGCGCTGGACGAGATTTACCAGAAGGCCGGGCAAATTAGTGAGCGCAACCTGGTGATTGCCAGCGCGGCGGAAGAGCAGGCGGCGGTAGCCCGGGAAGTGGATCGCAATATCGTCAATATCAGCGATTTCTCCACCCAGTCCGCTGCCGGCGCCAACCAAACCAGTGCGGCCACTTACGAGTTGGCAAGGCTGGCGACAGAGTTAAACACCCTGGTAACCCGTTTTGTGATTTAAGGCGAGATGCTGGATTAGGCAGTTGCTAGCGCGTCCTTGCCCCCCATAAAAATCAGCCGAGCCGGTTTTTATGGGGGGCAAAGCCCCTGATGCGGGAGAGATAAAGCCGCTTATTTCGAGCGGAAAATGACTTCCTGTAATTGCTTGAGCTTGGGTGCCACCACCGGCACTGTCAGCATGGTACTGGCCACCGCCATAATCAGCAGGGCGGTAAAGGTTTCGCTGGTGATGATTTGTTTATCCAGCAACACATTGGCAAAGATGATCATGATCAGCGCCTTGGTTTGCAGCAGCCAGCCAATAATTGAGGCCTCGCCCTTTTCCCACTTGAGGATTTTGCCGGCGGCATGAACCCCTGCCAGTTTGCCTGAGACTGAAGCCACCAACAGGATGGCTGCCGCCACAAATACCGCTGTACCGCCGACATCCCAGTTGGTGCGCAACCCGGTGCTGAGGAAGAACACCGGCATGATGATCATGAGTACAAAGTGGCGCAGCTTGTCCATGTCTTCCTGGTTAAACCAGTCGGCATCCATCACCGCACCGGCGAGGAAAGCGCCCACCATAAAGTGCAGGCCAGCCCAATCGGCTGCCAAGCCAACGATTGCCAACCAGATAAAGCCGGAATACCAGCGGTCTTTCTCCTGGATGGCCAGCATCAGTTTGCGGAACAGATAGGCGGCGATGGTAAAACCAAGCAGGAACATACCCTGGCGCCCCACACGCTCCCAGTCCAACAGGATCAGTGCCAATACACCCCAGATGGCGATGTCATCCAAACTGGCGTAGCGCAGGATGCGCTGGCCAATGGGCTGGCGCAGGATTTCCAGTTTCTCCATCAGCAAAATCAAAATTGGCAGGGCAGTCACCGCACAGGCCATGCCTACACCGAGGATAAATTGCCAGGTCATGCCCTTGGGGCCGATCCAGCCATCGCTGTAAGCCATCATGGCAACCGCCGCCACGCAGCCAAACAGCAGCGGTGTGCCCAATGCCAAACCGGCGGTAATACCGCTTTCGCGCTTGTACACCCAGGCTTTTTTCAGATCCAGTTCGATACCGGCAATCCACACAAAAATCATGACCGCCCACCAGGCGATACCGTTAAGGGATTTGATCACATCTGGGTTAAAGACAAAGGTGTAGTACTCGGGAAAGGCTTTGCCCAGAACGCCGGGGCCAAGCACTATCCCCATAATGATTTGCACCACCACCAGCGGCGCCCAGTAGTCGGTGCGCCCCAGGCGCCAGATCAGGAAGGGCACAGTAAAAATGATCACCATGGCGATCAGGAAAATTTCGGTAGTTGTCATTGCATGCATAGCTAACTCGGGGTGTTGTTATAGGGTTGTTATTAGGGGTAATGACCGTGTCGCCTCAATCATTAAGATTTAAGGTTGGGCGGCAGGCTACAAGCATTTGCCAGGGGGATCGACCAAAATTTGATAAGTTTAGGCTATTGGATTTTGTTGCAGGCTTGATGCGCCCGTTTTGAGTGCGTCCCCAGGGGCGGCCTTGGCGGGTATTTCATGGGGCCTGCCTGGCTATAGTCGCAAACCGAGTTAAAGTGATCTTTTTTGGTGCAAATTGGAATTTGATTGACCCAAATTGGTGCTTTAGTCTTGGTGCCGGGGCTTAAAAAATGGCATAACCCCTTATTTTTAAACGCTGGTTGCTATTTTCCCTAAATGGCATATATTTTGCCCCTTTTCTGACACCCTAATCTTGCGCGGCTCACCGAAATGAGTCGCAGGCCCTGATAAAGTGGGAAAAACTTCCGGTCAATCCGCCGCAAGGCGGGCCAGCCAAACGCAATAATTTTCACAATCCGTAGCCTTCGGGCTATTTCAACTTGGAGGCATTCAATGTCTAAGACTTTAGACCTGATCAAGCAACACGAAGCTCGTTGGATCGACCTGCGCTTCACCGATACCAAAGGTAAAGAGCAGCATGTAACTTTCCCATCCAGCGTTGTTAACGACAGCTTCTTCACCGACGGCAAAATGTTTGACGGTTCTTCTATTGCTGGCTGGAAAGGCATTAACGACTCCGACATGATCCTGATGCCGGATGATTCCACTGCAGTATTGGATCCTTTCTACGACGAACCCACCATCATTGTGCGCTGCAACATTGTTGAGCCAGCCACCATGCAGGGTTACGACCGCGACCCACGCTCCATCGGCCTGCGCGCTGAAGAGTACCTGAAGTCTACCGGCCTGGGTGACATCGCCCTGTTTGGCCCGGAGCCAGAATTCTTCATTTTCGACAGCGTTCACTTCCACTCAGGTATGGGCGGCGCTTTCTACAAAATCAAATCTGAAGAAGCTGCATGGCAATCAGGTGATGACGTTGAAGGTAAACACGGCCACGCTCCACGCGTAAAAGGCGGTTACTTCCCGGTTGCTCCAATCGACTCATTGCACGACATCCGTGGTGCTATGTGTAATGCGATGGAAGCAATGGGCCTGGAAATTGAAATTCACCACCACGAAGTGGCCAACGCTGGCCAGTGTGAAATCGGCGTAGGCGCCAACACTCTGGTTAAGAAAGCTGACGAAGTGCAAATCCTCAAGTACTGCGTACACAACGTTGCTCACCAGTACGGCAAAACTGCCACCTTTATGCCGAAGCCACTGATCGGTGATAACGGTTCAGGTATGCACGTTCACCAGTCTTTCTCCAAGAACGGCAAAAACCAATTCGCTGGCGACGCTTACGCTGGCCTGAGCGAAACTGCCCTGTACTACATCGGCGGTATCATCA
>CAMLRI010000055.1 GCA_946482385.1 uncultured Cellvibrio sp. | reverse complement strand
TACGCTGAGCGGTTAAGGGATTATCGGGATAAATTCCCCGCCCATCTGGATGCCGATAATTTTCAGCTTTTAATTTAAGTTAACTTTATAAGTATTTAATTGCTAAAGGATTTTCTATGCCATCCGGCTTTGGTGACAAACTCGTAATCGCTATTTCTTCGCGCGCCCTGTTCAACCTGGATGACAGCCACCAGGTTTACATCAACCAGGGGTTGGCGGCCTATGCCCAATACCAAATAGAGCATGAAGATGAGGTGTTGGAGCCGGGGGATGCTTTTCCCCTGGTAAAAAAACTGCTGCGCCTGAATGAGCGCCTGGGCGGTGAACCGCGGGTGGAGGTAATACTCCTGTCGCGCAACAGCGCCGATACCGGTTTGCGGGTGTTTAACTCCATTGAATACTACGGCCTTAAAATCAGCCGTGCGGCTTTTTGCGGCGGCAGCTCACCCTACCGTTATGCCTCTGCTTTTGGCTGCCATTTGTTCTTATCGACCGAGGCGGAAGATGTGCGCCAGGCGCTGGATCACGGCATGGCGGCCGCCACCCTGATCGCCTCCAATAAAAGTGCCGAAAACGAAGATGAGCTGCGCTTTGCGTTTGACGGCGATGCGGTGATTTTTTCCGATGAAGCCGAGCGGGTGTACAAGTTGCAGGGGCTGTCGGCCTTTACCGAATCGGAAAAAGCCGCTGCCAAAGAGCCGCTCAGCGGCGGGCCTTTCAAGCAGTTTCTATCGGCCTTGCAAGGTTTGCAGGCTGAATTTGGCGACCAGTGCCCAATCCGCACCGCCTTGGTAACGGCGCGCTCGGCGCCGGCTCACGAGCGGGTAATCCGCACCCTGCGGGCCTGGAATATCCGCATTGATGAATCCTTGTTCCTGGGCGGTCTACCCAAGGGAACCTTTCTTAAAGCCTATGGCGCCGATGTGTTTTTTGATGACCAAAAAATGCATTGCGACTCCGCCAGCGAGCATGTGCCGACCGGCCATGTACCCCACGGTATAGCCAACCGGCGCGACCCATCTTAAGTTGCCCGCCAGGGCGGGGCAGGCTGCCCCTATGGCGGATTAACCGAGTATTGACGTCTGTTAATGGGGCTAGTGGCGCTTTATCCCATATAGCCAATTACATGTCGCTTCCCCGGTTTTTTCGGGCTTTTTGTAATAATAATCCTGCAAAAACTTTGCAATTGGCGGATATAGTCTAAAGTTGTAACAAGGTCGGCCTGTAGTCCATTTCATCATGTTTAGGCTAAATCTCCACCGTTAATCAGTAATTCATCAGTGAATGAGCCAATCGGAGGGCTTATGAAGCTGCAACAACTGCGTTATATCTGGGAAGTCGCACACCACGACTTGAACGTGTCTGCTACTGCCCAGAGCCTTTACACTTCCCAGCCGGGTATCAGTAAGCAGATACGCTTGCTGGAGGACGAGCTGGGCGTGGAGATCTTCTCCCGCAGCGGTAAACACCTCACGCGCATTACACCTGCCGGTGAGGCCATCCTCAAAACTGCGGGTGAAATACTGCGCAAAGTGGAAAGCATCAAGCAAGTTGCCCAGGAGTTCAGCAACGAGCGTAAGGGCACATTAACCCTGGCTACCACCCACACCCAGGCGCGCTATGCACTGCCGCCGGTGATTGGTGCATTTATCAAGCAATACCCGGAAGTGTCCCTGCACATGCATCAGGGCACGCCCATGCAAATTTCGGAAATGGCTGCCGATGGCACGGTAGATTTCGCCATAGCCACCGAAGCCATGGAGCTGTTCAGCGACCTGATTATGATGCCCTGCTACAAATGGAACCGCTGCATAGTCGTGCCCAAGGGGCACCCCTTGGCGCAGGTTGGTAACCTGACCCTGGAAGATGTGGCCAAGTACCCGATTGTGACCTATGTGTTTGGTTTTACCGGCCGCTCCAAATTGGACGAAGCCTTTATCAATCGCGGCCTGGCACCCAAGGTGGTGTTTACCGCTGCCGATGCCGACGTTATTAAAACTTATGTGCGCCTGGGCTTAGGTGTGGGCATTATCGCCAAGATGGCCTACAACGAGAGCGCTGATTCCGATTTGGTCGCGCTGGATGCCAGCCATTTGTTTGAATCCAGTGTGACCAAGATTGGTTTCCGACGCGGTACTTTCCTGCGCGGTTTTATGTACGATTTCATCGAAAAGTTTGCCCCCCATCTCACCAAAGATGTGGTCAACGAAGCCTTCAATCGCCACAGCCGTGCCGAGTTGGATGAACTTTTCGAAGGCATAGAACTGCCCACCCACTGACTGGGTATACCCCCCTTAACAAAGCCGGCTGTGATAGGCCGGCTTTTTTTTAACTATTTTTTCTCGCTGACACATCCAAATCCTGGCGCAGGGCGTAAACCTGTACAAGCTATATAACTTGTATAAATTTGTTCCCCATCTTTTGTACAAAAGATTCATTTTGTAAAAGATTAATGGCGTTAAAAGGTGATTGGCGATGCACACAACATGCAAAATTCCCCTGGGCGTTAGCCAGTGTTTGCTGGGCGAGCAGGTGCGCTACGACGGCGGCCACAAACGCAACCGCTTCCTTATTGAAAAACTGGGCCCCTATGTGGAGTTTCGCTCCTTTTGCCCGGAAGTTGCCATTGGCCTGGGCATACCGCGCAAACCCATTCGCCTGGTGGCGAGCGATGGCGGCACCCGGGTGCGCGGGGTGGAAAATCCCGAGCTGGATGTGACTGATGCCCTGAGCGGCTATGCCGAACAAGTGGCTCCCGGTTTGGGGGATATTTGTGGCTATGTGTTTATGCAAAACTCCCCCAGCTGCGGCGTGTTTGGCATGAAGCGCTATGGTGCCAATGGTTTTCCCCTGGACTCCCATGGCCGTGGCGCTTTTGCCAAACGCTTGATGGAGTTGATGCCACTGCTACCGGTGGAAGAGGCGGGGCGTTTAAATGACGCCGGCTTGCGCGATAATTTTATTGCGCGGGTATTTGCCTATCACGATTTTAAAACCCAGCTCGAACCTGCGCCCACCGCCAAAAAACTCATCGACTTTTATTCGCGCTACAAATATCAGGTAATGGCGCACCACGTGCCCAGCTATTTTGCCATAGGCCGCTATTTGGCTAATTTGGCCGGGCGCGATATCAATACCAGTGTGCGTGAATTTTTGACTTTGTTTATGCAGGCGCTGGCGCATCACGCCGGGCGCAAAGGCAACACCAATGCCATGACCCATTTGCGCGGTTATTTAAAACCTTTGCTTAAACCCTACGAAAAACAAGAGCTATCGCAGTTGATTGATGCCTACCAGCAGGGGCTGGTGCCTTTGGTGGTGCCTTTAACTTTGCTCAAGCACCACTTAAGTAAACTGGATAACCCTTATTTAAAGGCGCAAACCTTTTGGTCGCCGCACCCGGAGCACCTGGGGCTGCGCAACCATATTGTGGAGTTTCCCTGATGCTTGCCGACACAAAGCCGGCAGATGCTTCCCTGGTTGCCATAGGGGAAATTTCCCGCCTCACCGGCATTAACAGCGTCACCCTGCGCGCCTGGGAGCGCCGCTATGGCTTGCTTAAGCCCCAGCGCACCCTCAAGGGCCACCGCTTATACAGCCAGGCCGATGTGACCCGAGTGCGCGAAATACAAACCTGGCTCGCGCGGGGTGTGGCCATCAGCAAAATAAAAGTGTTGCTGGCTAATCCCGATGCTCCGGTGAATCTGGTGTTAGCCCATGAATCCCTATGGCAGGAAGCGCAAAGCAAATTGCTTGGTGCCTTGCAACAATTTAACCGACGCCAATTGGAAGCGCTGCTGGATGAATTCTTATCGCTCTATCCGACAACACTCTTGGCTGATCAATTGTTGCAGCCATTATTGGAGCGCTGGCATGGCGATAGCTTTCTCGATAACCGGGCTCAACCAGAATCGCTGAATAGCCAAGCGCAGCAAGCATTTTTAACTGCTGTGTTGCAAGAGCAAATTTGCCGTTTGCAATATCGCCAGCGCCAGGCCAGCAGTGGTGATCCTATATTGCTGTGTACAACCCATGTGCAAGAGTCGGCGTTATTGCCGCTGCTATTTAATTACGCCTTATTGTTAAACCAGCAGCCGGCGGATTTTTTACAACACTTAAGCGCCGGCGCTGCGGTTTACTGCGCCGGGCATTTATCGGCCAGCCTGTTGGTGGTGTGCGGCTATGGCCATTTAAATACCCAGGAGCTGCAATTGTTTTTGCAACACTGGTTCTGCCATAGCCACAAACCGGTGATTTTATTGGGGCCTATAGCCCGCTTGTATAGGGCAGCCCAGCTGGCTGGCACCGACAAAAGGCCGGGTTTGGTTATGGCTTTTGAACAGCAGCAGCAAGCGCTGTTGTGGATTAATCGTTATCAACAAAGGCAGCAAATTAATGACTAACTTGCTTCAGCAATTGCGCCAGCTATATGCGCAATTTAATCCGGCGCTACTTAATCAACTGCACCAGATTTACACGCAGGACGTGCAGTTTAACGACCCGCTGCACGCCATATATGGGTTGGATAAATTGCGCGATTATTTTGCCAATATGATGCAGGGGCTGGAGGAATGCCGTTTTGAGTTTCATCACAGCCTTGAATCGCCCGGCACAGGGGAGGCGGTATTGTTTTGGACTATGCATTACCGTCACCGCAAATTGGCCGGCGGCCGCTGGCTCAGTTTAACGGGCAATTCCCATGTGCGCTTTAAGGATAAGATCTACTACCACCGCGATTATTTTGATGCTGGCGCCATGCTCTATGAACACCTGCCGTTACTGGGCGGTGTCATTCGCCATATCAAGCGCCGTATGGAGGCCCAATGACCGCACTAGTGTGGCTGCGCAATGATCTGCGCCTGCGCGACAACCCGGCCTTGCACAAGGCGGCAGAATTAAAGCAGGGAGTTATTGCCTTGTATGTCCACTGCGAGGCTTATGTGGAGCGCTTTCCCATAGCGCCGGCGCGCCTGGATTTTACCCGTCGTCATTTATTGATACTCGCCCGGGAATTGGCCAAACGCAATATTTCCCTGTGTGTGATGGCGGTAAAAGCCGCTGCCGATGTCGCCCCTGCCTTGGCGCGTTTTGCCCAGCAGCACAAAATTACCCAGTGTTTTTTTAATGCGGAGTATCCGCTCGACGAATGGCAGCGCGACCTGCAGGTAAACGATTTGCTGCGCGCCAGCGGCATTGCGGTTAAACGCTGCCACGACCGCGTGATTGTGCCACCGGGAATGATCCGCAATGGCCAGGGTGAACCCTACAAAGTATTTACCGCTTTCAAACGCAAATGGTTGCAAACGGTTATGCCGTTAAATTTGCAGCCTTTGGGTTTGCCGGCAAAACAGGCGGAGCCAATGCTGCTTAAGCCATCAACCCAGGGGGATATACAGCGACTATTTGCCGCCCATAGTCTGCGCAATTTGGAGCAGCTATGGCCGGCGGGTGAAGATGAAGCCTATGGCCGCCTTGATAGTTTTATCGAAAACGGCCTGAGCGATTATCAGGAAAAACGCGATTTTCCCGCGCTGCCCGGCACTTCCAGTTTATCGCCCTATTTGGCCATAGGTTCGCTATCGCCACGCCAGGCCATTTCCGCTGTACTCAACTACACCCGGGGCGATTGGGAAACCAATGCGGGTGCCAGTTGTTGGATTAGCGAATTAATTTGGCGCGAGTTTTACCAGCACCTAGTGGTGGATTTCCCCCAAGTGTGTAAACACCGCGCTATGCAGCCGCACACAGAGGCATTTCCCTGGCAACGCGACCAGGCCGCATTTAAACGTTGGTGCGAAGGCAATACAGGCATTCCCTTAATTGATGCTGCTATGCGCCAGTTGGTGATGACCGGCTGGATGCACAACCGCTTGCGCATGGTGGTGGCTATGTTCCTAACCAAAAATTTGCAAATCGATTGGCGCTGGGGCGAACGTTATTTTATGCAGCATTTAATCGATGGCGATTTTGCCGCAAACAATGGCGGCTGGCAGTGGAGCGCTTCTACAGGTACGGATGCGGCGCCTTATTTCCGTATTTTTAACCCGATTAGCCAATCCCAGCGCTTTGATCCGCAGGGCGATTTTATTCGTACATGGCTACCGGAGCTGGCCGCAGTTAGCGCCAAATATATTCACAACCCGGCAGCGGAAAAACAACCCACAGCCAGCCATTATCCGCCCCCTATGGTGGACCTGGCAGAAACCCGCAAACAAACCATTGCACTTTTTTCGCAGTTGCCAAGCCTATCTTCCTTTTATGGCCAGTGAGTCGCTTAATCATGAATAGCCAACAGCCACAAACCTTGCTAATTACCGGTGCCAGCAGCGGTATTGGCTATGCACTCACCCAATTATATTTGGCGCAGGGGCATAGGGTAGTGGCGCTGGCACGGCAAATGGAAACACTCGAAGCCCTGCGCCAATCCTATCCCGATAGTTGTATTCCGGTGCCGGTGGATTTAACCCAGGCCGCTGCGGTAGAGCAATTGGCTGCGAACCTGCAGGCTCGTATTGGCGGTGTGGATGTTGCGATTTTAAATGCGGGCACCTGCGAGTATGTCGATGTACAGAACTTACAAGCAGCGCCCTTTGCGCAGGTGATGGCCATTAACTGGCAGGGCTTTGTAAACAGCTTGCTGCTGGCGATGCCCTTGTTGCGTATGCAATTGCAACATAGGGCAGAAGTGCAGTTGGTGGGTGTGTCCAGTATGGCGAGTATTTTGCCTATGCCGCGCTCCCAGGCTTATGGCGCATCCAAGGCGGCGATGGAATATATGCTGAATTCCCTGCGGGTGGATTTACAGCAAGAGCCTATTGCTATTTCGATAGTCCGCCCTGGTTTTGTGCACACGCCATTGACTGCCCGCAATGATTTCCCTATGCCCTGGTCGCTCACTGCGGAACAAGCGGCAGAAAAAATTGCGCGGGGCATAGCGCGTAAACAATGGCTAATAGAATTTCCCTGGCCGCTGGTGTGGTTAATGCACGCTATCGCCTGGCTGCCCCTGTGTTGGCAAACCTGGTTGCTGCAAAAAACAGTGGCTCGCACAAGTGTTAACGCTTAAATAGTAAGTGCTGGGGCCAAATAAAAAAGTGCTAAGGCCAAATAAAAAAGTGCTAAGGCCAAATAAAAAGTGCTAAGGCTTAAATGATTTTAAATAAATTTTCCCAACCATTGATTGGATATCTAGATGACCGACATACCAACAAGCATTACAACTTCAGCACCTAAAAGAATCGCGATTATAGGTTCTGGTATTAGCGGTTTATCTTGCGCCTATTTATTGGCGGGCCAACACCATGTCAGCCTATTTGAGGCCAGTGAAAACCTGGGTGGGCACACGGCAACCAAAAGGGTCGACCTGGCTGGTAGCCAATACGATGTGGATACAGGTTTTATTGTTTTTAACGATCGCACTTACCCCAACTTTTTAAAATTGTTGGCGCGCCTGGGTGTGGCTTATCAACCTACCGCCATGGGCTTTAGCGTAACTAATCGCCAAACCGGTTATGAATATGCCGGTACATCCCTGGGGGGATTGTTTGCGCAAAAACGCAATCTTTTGCGCTACCAGCACTGGCGTATGCTGAGGGAAATTTTGCGTTTCAATCAGCTCTGTACCCAGCTACATGAGCAAGATGCCATTCCGCAACAAGCCTTGGGCGAATTTTTGCAAGCCCGTGGGTTTAGCGAATTTTTTGCATCCCATTATGTGCTGCCCATGGTGTCGGCCATATGGTCTTCGGGGTTGGCTACGGCGGCGGCTATGCCACTGGTATTTTTTATCCGCTTCTTTCACAACCACGGTTTGCTCACGGTTACCCGGCAGCCCCAGTGGTACACCATTAAAGGCGGCTCCAAAACCTATTTGGAGCCAATCACCGCTGCCTTTAAACAGCATATACATCTCGCATGCCCGGTCACACGCATCCAGCGCAGCGGCCAGGGCGTAAAAATTTATACGGCAAAATTTGGTGAACAGGAATTTGATGAGGTGGTGCTGGCCTGCCACAGCGATCAAGCCTTAAAGCTGCTCGCCGACCCAAGCCCGCAGGAGTACGACATATTGTCGGCAATTCCCTACAAGGAAAATCGCGTGCAATTACATACAGATACCCGTGTGCTTCCGCGCGCTAAAAATGCCTGGGCCAGTTGGAATTATTTAATACCCCAGGATGCAGCCAGCCAGGACACGGCAGCTTTAACTTACAACATGAATATTTTGCAAAACCTGCAGGCGCCAACCACTTTTTGTGTGAGTGTGAATGCCCAGGGCGAAGTAGATCCTGCCAAGGTGTTAGGTAGTTACGATTACGCCCACCCGCAATTTACCGGCGAATCTGTGGATGCCCAAGGGCGTTGGGGCGAAATCAGTGGGGTAAATCACACCCATTATTGCGGCGCTTATTGGCGCAATGGTTTCCATGAAGATGGCTTGGTGTCGGGCATTCGTGTCGCCCAGGCACTGGGCGCCCAGTGGTGAAGGGGGCATGGCCATGCAAAGTATCAGGCAGAGTGCAATTTACCAGGGGCAATTACGGCACAGGCGCTTTTATCCCAAGCGCCATGAGTTCAGTTACCGCTCAACCCTGTTTTATATCGACCTGGACGAGCTGCCCGAATTATTTACCGGGGTGCGCGGTTGGTCACTGGAAAAATTCAATCTGGGGTGCTTTTGCCGTGGCGATTATCTGGGGGATGCAGCTGTTCCCTTGAAGCAATCGGTGCAAGAGGAAGTGGCCCGCTTGCTGGGTTATTGCCCGGAGGGCGCGGTGCGCATGCTCACCAATTTGCGCATTTGGGGTTGCTGTTTTAATCCGGTGACTTTTTATTATGTGTTTGCAGCCGAGGCGCAACACCCCAGTGTGATTCTGGCCCAGGTGAACAATACCCCCTGGAATGAGCGCCACACTTACGCGCTGGAGTGCGACCCTGCTACGGGAAAAATAAAAACCGATTTTCGCAAGGCTTTTCATGT
>CAMLRI010000054.1 GCA_946482385.1 uncultured Cellvibrio sp. | reverse complement strand
CGTCGTCGGCTATGGATTTAAATTTTTCAGATTTCAAATTGCTGATGCTTAAGCCTGCACGCAAACCGCCGCGAATGTAGGTTACACCTGCATCCAAACCAGTGCTTTCGCCAGTCACTGTATAGTCATCAGCATCTAGGTCATCTTCGTCGTAATCAGCAACTGTAGCTTCATAAACAATGGTTTCTACTTCCACGCGCTTGGGGGTTACGCCAATCAGCAATTGGTAGCTGTCGTTGGTGGCAAAATTTTTGGCCAGGGCTATACCCACTTCCGTTACCAATACACCGCGTGCCAGGACTGAGGATGTGAGTCTTGTTTCAGGATCAAAGTCGCCGCCTTGGGCGCTCCTGATTTCGGCATAATCTTCATCGGTCACATCGGTCAGGACATTAACGTTCCCGCCGGTGCGCGCAATCACCGCCGCCGATAGGAAAGAGTTGGGAATAGCAACTACCACACTGCCACCCAGGTTAACGCCGAGGGATTTTTCATCAACATTTTCCAGCAGGGCAATCAACTCATCGGCATCTTGTTCGCTCAGGTTGGTGGTGTTCTCCAACTGGTCAATTTTATCAACCAAGTCATCCAGGCCATCAATCAGGTCATCTTCGTCGGCACCAAAGGCACCGCCATTAATCACCAGGGCAAAATCATCTTTTTCACCATAACTGGCAATCAAACTGGGGTTAAGGAGTACGCCGTCGCTATAGCCGCCGGTGACATAACCCGCACCGGCCATACCGCTGAGGCGGCCGTTGTAGGTTTCGGTGGCCAGTGCGCCGCTGCTTGCAGCAATTAAAGCCAGGCTAAGAAGGGTTTTTTTCATGAGCTGTTCCTTAAAGTATTTGTGTTGATTGAGATGCATATAACGGATGTGTGTTCTAGTTATCAATTTTGGCGAGGCTTTATGAGTTTAGGCAATAACTCATATGGGCTATATATAATTTATTCATATAAGCCGATGGGCAAACAAGTTTTGGTTTTATAAGGCGGGAGATGTGCTTAAAAGCTGGCGGGGCAGCGAATATGCAGGGGTTGGTTGCTGATGGGGTGGTTTAGCCAAAGCTCCTGGGAATGCAGCAGCAGCCGTGGCGATTGGGCGATCACAGCTTCAGGGGCGTAAAGGCGGTCGCCGAGTATGGGGTGGCCCAGGCTGAGCATGTGTACGCGCAATTGGTGGGTGCGGCCGCTCACCGGCTCCAGTTCGACCCGGCTGGTTTGCGCTTGGGTGTCTCGCATCAGCACCCGGTAGCGGGTATGGGCCGATTTACCCTGCTCGAAACACACCATTTGCCTGGGGCGATTGGGCCAGTCGCAAATGAGCGGCAGCTTGATTTCGCCTTCATCGGCATCGACCAAGCCTTCAACCACAGCGATATAGCGCTTGTGGATGGCTCGCGCTTCAAACTGGTGGGTCAGCTGCTTGAGGCAGGGGTAGTTGAGGGGGAACATCACTATGCCGGAAGTGGCCTGGTCGAGCCTGTGTACTATGCGTGCATTGGGGTTAAACGCCAGTGCCTGTTTGTAGAGGCAATGTTGGTTTTCCGGCCCTTTGCCGGGTACGGTCAGCAGCCCCGAAGGCTTGTTGGCGATCAGCAGGTCATCGTCGAGGTAAAGAATATCCAGGTCGCTGTGGCTCATGGGTGGCTATGTCTGCAGGGGCTGGCCTCTAAGCAAAAGGCCTATCGGCAAAAGGGCGCGGATTATCGCAAATATCCCCCCGGATTGGTAAGCTTGCGGCCATTTTTGGCTGGACAGAGACGCTATGAGCGATTTCCCCTTGCACCCCTATCCCTGGCAGCTAGGCGAGTGGCAGCAGTTGGCGCAATTGATTGCCCACAAAAAACTGCCCCATGCCTTGATGTTGGCCGGCCCCAAAGGGGTGGGTAAGCGCCATTTTGCCGAGGCTTTGGCGCAGTTGCTGTTGTGCCAGAATCCGCGCGAAGGCGGCGCTTGCGGCCAGTGCCGTGGTTGCGAGTTGAACAAGGCTGCCACCCACCCGGATTTGTTATGGCTGGAGCCGGAAGAGCAGGGCAAGGCCATCAAGGTTGACCAGGTGCGTGAACTGACCGAATCGCTCAGTAAAACCGCCCAGCAATCCGGCTATAAAGTAGTGGTGTTGGAACCGGCAGAGGCGATGAATACCAATGCTGCCAATGCCCTGCTTAAATCCCTGGAAGAGCCGGCAGCCAATACCCTGTTGCTTTTGGTATCCCACAGCCCTAGCGCGGTCTTGCCCACCATTCGCAGCCGCTGCCAGTTGCGTGCCCTGCCTATGCCGCGCCAGGAGCAGGTATTGCGCTGGCTATCGCCTTTGCTGGTGGGGCGCGATATTGCGGCTGAATCGCTCTTGGCTGCCGCGCGGGGAGCCCCCCTGATTGCCTTGGGCCTGTTGGAGGGCGATGCCCTGGAGCAGCGCGAACAACAATTGCAGCAATTAACCCGTTTGAGCCTGGGGCAAGTGTCGGCCATTGAGCTGGCAGCCAGTTGGCACAATGGCGATGCCCTGGCGTTGATGGAGTGGCTGCTAGGGTTAATGCACCAGTTAGCCTGCTGGCTGGCCAGTGGCGATCAATCCCAGGTAGCGAATTGGCCGGTGGAATTGCGCGAGCGCTTGGCCCAGGTCAGCCCATCGCTGCTGCATCGCTATGTGGAAAAGTTGCTGCACTCCAAAAAGTTATTGCTCAGTGGTGCTAACCCCAATAAGCAACTGCTGTGGGAAGAGTTGCTGCTCGATTGGGGGGTAGTGCTGCGTCCCCAGGGGCGCCGGGCGGGTTGATTCCGCTGGCGTATGGACACTGGTGGACTAATCTATTAGTGTCTCCAGTCTCCACAGCCCTGTGCTGTGTTCACAACCCGGTATTTGTTTATTTGTAGTTGACCTTGGTTCAAGCAATAGGAATCCCCATGCAAGCAATTGGCGGCGGTGTCCGAAACGGCATACTTTCCCTCACCATCAAAGACAAAGCAGTGCTCTATGCGGCCTATATGCCATTTGTTACCAATGGCGGCTTATTTATTCCCACTGGCAAAAGCTACAACCTGGGCGATGAAGTATTTATGTTGTTAAGCCTGATGGACGAACCGGAAAAAATCCCGGTGGCCGGCAAGGTGGTATGGGTAACCCCCAAGGGCGCCCAGGGCAACCGCGCGGCGGGTATAGGGGTGCAATTTAGCGATCAGGACAACATAGCCGTTAACAAAATCGAGAACTACCTGGCGGGCATGCTCAACTCTGACAAGCCTACCCATACCATGTAAAATCCCGCACCACCAGTTTCCCCCGAAGCCAGGTAATACCTGGCTTCGCTGTTTTTACGCCCGCATGAATGAACAACGAGTGTTTTTATGTTGATTGACTCCCACTGCCATCTGGATCGCATCAAGCTGGATGCCTATAACGGTGACCTGGCTGCCGCCATAGCCGCCGCCCAGGAGCGCGGCATCCAGCAAATGCTGTGTATCGGTATTAGTTTGGCAAATATCCAAACTGTGATTGATATTGCCCAAGCCCACGCGCCAGTAGTGGCTTCGGTGGGTGTTCACCCCTGCGATGTTAAAGAGGGTGCAGCCACTGAAGCCCAGTTACTGAACTGGGCAGCACAGCCCAAAGTAGTTGCTTTGGGTGAAACAGGGCTTGATTACCATTACGAAACTGAAAGCAAAGAATTGCAGCACGAAAGTTTTGCCTTGCATTTGCGCGTGGGCAAACAAATTGGTTTGCCGGTGGTGGTGCATACCCGCGAGGCCAAAGCAGATACCCTGGCATTGATCAAAGAACACGGCAGCCTGGAGCATGCCGGTGTGTTGCACTGCTTTACCGAAGATTGGGCCATGGCCAAAGCGGCGCTGGATTTGAATTACTACATCTCTATTTCCGGCATAGTCACTTTTAAAAATGCCGAGCAAATTCGCGAAGTGGTGCGCAATATGCCGCTCGACCGTTTACTGGTGGAAACCGATTCGCCTTACCTGGCACCAGTTCCTTATCGCGGCAAGTCCAACGAACCCAAATACGTGCGCGAAGTGGCCCAGTTTATTGCCGATCTGCGCGGTATGCCGCTGGAAGATCTTGCGGCAATAACCACCGAAAATTTTTATCGCTTGTTCAATAAAGCCAAACAATATCTTCCCCATTAAGGCCAATAATATGTCTGCACCAACTCAGTCTGCCTCAGCCCAACAAATTCTTATCATGCTTGAGCTGCAAGATGGCATGAACACCAAAGTCACCGCCAATTGGCGCGCACAAGGCTACGAATGGTATCGCGCCATTTGGGTGGAGTGCGCCGAACTCATGGATCACTACGGCTGGAAATGGTGGAAAAAGCAATCGCCCGATACCGAGCAGGTGGCTTTGGAGCTAATTGATATTTGGCATTTTGGTTTAAGCATATTGCTGCAATCTGGCAGCAGCCAGGATGAGTTGGTTGCCCGTGTGCAACAGGAATTGGTTATAGCGACAGATGAACAAGATTTTCGTCTCGACCTGGAAAAATTCGCCGCCGCTACCCTGGCGGATAAACAGTTCCATATCGGCCTGTTTGCACGCCTGATGGCCGGTGTGAATATGAGCTTCGATCAACTTTATCGCGGTTATGTAGGCAAAAACGTGTTGAACTTCTTCCGCCAGGATCACGGCTACAAAGACGGTAGTTACCGTAAACACTGGCACGATGGCCGCGAGGATAATGAGCACCTGGTTGAAGCCGTGCAATTGCTGGATGCCAGCAAGCCGGAATTTAAAGATGAGTTGTATCAGGCATTAGTGGCGCGCTATCAGCAATAATTGGCAAAAAATAACAAAGGCAGGGATCTCCAATGTGGTTTTTGTTTGGTTTGGTAACCATTATTTTGTGTGTTGGCTTTGAGCTGTGGCGCCGGCAACTTTCCCGCTGGGATGCCGATGGTAAAACCCGGAGTGGGCACGACTATAAAATAAAAAACGACAAGGGTAATGCATCCCTTGTTTATTTGGGTGTTGCTTGCCCCGATGTGGCCAGTTTTTCCATAAGGCGACAATCCGCATGGGATGCTTTTTGTAACCGTATAGGCCTTTCCCGTGAATATCAAACCGGCGACAAGGATTTTGATGATGCGTTTTATTTGGTAACAGATAAAAAATCGCTGCATTACGCAATCAGCTCATCGCAAAGGTTTCGCGTAGCTATCCAGCAGATGATGAACTATGGTTCTGCATCGCGTTTGCAGGCCTATGTATTGCATTGCCGCAATGGGCGCCTATGGATAGAGCTGTCTGTTGGCCATATGTATGCGCAAGAAGATATTGAGTTTGCATCTGCAGCATTGTGTGAAGACTTTGCTATGGTTGCCAAGCTGGTGGCCGATGTGGTTCAGGGCTCTGGCTCGCGCTGGAATGATCCTTTTGTAGTCAAGGCTATTGTGATTCTGGCGATTAGTTCGGGTTCGGCAATTAATGCTGTGGTGCAATATGTTAGGCACAGATTTGTGTGGGAACCGTTTACAGTTGATTACACCCTAATCCTTGTGGATGCTATTAAATACGCAGTGCCCCTGGTGGTTTTGCTTGGGCTTTTTACTGTGTTTTGGTTGGGGCGCAGCGCTCGCACCCATATGGTGTTGTTGGAGCTTTCAACTATTGGCGCTTTGGGTATTTATTTGTCACTTGCCTTTGAAGTGCGCGACATCAATATTGAGTGGGATATTAACCCCCCACAAGTTTTTGCCAGTGAGGTGGTGCGTAAATACACAAGTCGCAGTCGTCGCGGTGGCACTAGCCATTATTTAATTGTAAAAAATTGGAACTGTGCTTGCCCGCCTTACAAGTTCAAAGTTTCTAGCACTACCTACGGTTCTGCCGCAGTGGGGCGGCCTGTGTCGATAACGCAGCATTCTGGTCACTTGGGGTACCCCTGGATTAGCAAAGTCACTTCGTATTAGTAGTGCAAAATTAAATGCTGGCGCTCCTCGGGCATCTGGAGGGGCGTTGTAATGGGCGCTAGCCCATAAATCGCTCGCGCTTTGGTGCAGGCCTCATTCACACTTCCGTCTTCATTCCAAATATCGAATTCGCGGCAGGTGCTGGAGCGATGGTTGTAGATGCTGCAACTGACCTGCTCACCAGGTGTACCCACCAGGGCGACACAGCGCACCGGGTGTTTCTCGGTACCTTTCATACAGGTGTGGTAGGGGCTAATTTGCAGGGTAAGTTGGTCGGGTACTGTGCCGCCAGCACTTTGGCACTCGCCCCAATAAAAAGAAACGCGAAAAGCAGCGCAGCAAGCGCCGCAGCTTAAACAGGGTGACTCACCGCTCATACAACCTCTAAATGCCATTTCAGGGGAAGGAAAAGTAGAAAATCAAATAGCCAGGGAAAAGTAACAGCGACTGGACGGCGCACGATTTTGCGCAAAAGCGGCCATTTTTCAAGATGGGTAAAGCGCGGTAACGTAAATATCCGGTTAATTTTGCGAATCCTTCTCATTAGATGCCATTCTTGGGGTGAATTTTTTGGGCAAACGCCTATAATGCCCAGCCGTCTAATAGACCCTGGCACACAATGCCGAACCTTCGTTTCCTTCCAATTTCACCCGAATAAATGGAGTCCCATCGTGAAAGCACCCGTAAGAGTTACCGTCACTGGCGCCGCTGGCCAAATCAGCTATTCCCTGTTGTTCCGCATCGCCGCTGGCGACATGCTGGGTAAAGATCAACCAGTAATCCTGCAATTGCTGGAAATCACCCCGGCGCTGAAAGCCCTGCAGGGTGTGGCTATGGAGTTGGATGACTGCGCATTCCCATTGCTGGCCGGTATTGTGACCACTGATGACCCAGCGGTTGCTTTCAAAGATTGCGACTACGCCCTGTTGGTAGGTGCCCGTCCGCGCGGCCCAGGCATGGAGCGTAAAGACCTGCTGGCTGCCAACGCCGCTATTTTCTCGGTACAAGGCAAGGCGATTGACGACCACGCCTCACGCAACATCAAAGTATTGGTAGTCGGCAACCCGGCGAACACCAACGCCCTGATTGCCCAGCGCAATGCTCCCAATATCAACCCCCGCCAGTTCACTGCCATGACCCGCCTGGACCACAACCGTGCCCTGTCGCAACTGGCTACCAAAACCGGCACCAGTATCAACAACATCACCAAGGCGCTGATTTGGGGTAACCACTCTTCTACCCAATACCCAGACCTGCACAACACCCTGGTAAATGGCAAGCCAGCCCTGAGCCTGGTTGACCAAGCCTGGTACGAAAACGACTACATTCCCACCGTTCAACAACGCGGTGCTGCCATTATTGCCGCCCGTGGTGCTTCTTCTGCTGCCTCTGCTGCTAACGCAGCGCTGAACCACATGCGCGATTGGGCACTGGGTACTCCCGCCAATGATTGGGTGAGCATGGGTGTATACAGCGACGGTTCTTACGGTATCGAGAAAGGCTTGATCTACTCCTTCCCATGCGTGTGTAAAAACGGCGATTGGGAAATCGTACAAGGCTTGGATATCAACGAATTCTCCCGCGCGCGCATGACCGCTACCGAGAAAGAGTTGCAGGAAGAGCGCGATGCAGTAAAAGAATTGCTGCCAGCTTAATAATGCAATCTGTTTAAGCACAAAAGCCGCTCAGTGAGCGGCTTTTGTGCTTTTAGGGCTTGGTATTTTCGTTAGGGTTGGCTTTCAATTTGTTTGAACTCCACCCAGGCGCTTTGGCTGCTGCCAGCAGCCAGGTGCCATTTTTCCTGCAACACAGCGCCGCGTTCCACGCAGATGAAAAACTGCTCTTGGCCTGCGCCTATATCGGCAATATTGGCAGCAGCGGTTGCCCCCGGGTTCCAGGTGACAACACTGGGGCAGTTGTGGTGGCTGATTTCAATGCTCGGGTTGCCGAGGATTTGCAGCTTGTTTTCTATGCCTGGAAAAACCCGGTCGAGTGGCGCGTTAAAACCCAGATCGCCTTCTTGTTGTTTGGCGGCATAGGCCTCCATGTTATCCAAATAGGTGCGGCCCGCCAGGCCCGCCACCTTAACGGATGCGAGATTGCTGACCGGGTAGTAATTATGCATTGCCCAGCTGCACTCGAAATCCTCTTCATCGGTATTGTTGATGGTCAGCTCCAGCTTGGCCGATTGCCCCAGGGTCATGCGCAGCTCGGCCGAAAAATCATAGGCAAAGAGCAGGTGGCCATCGCTAACAAATAAAAATTCCAGTTCCACGCTGCCATCGCCCAGGCGGCGGGCATCGGCCAGTTGCCAGAAGTTATTGCGCGCAAAGCCGTGCTTGGGTTTGCCGGGGTCGGTTGGATTGACGCCAAACCAGGGCAGACACAGGGGTATGCCGCCACGCAGGGCGCTACCGGGGCTAAAATCGCAATTGGGGCTAAGCCATAACAGCGGGGCACCCTGGGTGGTTTTAAATTCCAGCAGGTGGGCTCCCTGCAGGGAAATCACCGCTGAACAACTGTCGGTGTTCACCAGGATCAGTGGCAAACCGCTGCCGGGTGCATCCGGGTATTGTTGGCGGCTATCGCCCAGTTGGAGGAAATCGCACCGGGCAATGAGTTTTTCCAGTTGCAACAGGCTGTCGGGGTCGAGGTTATTGGTATGCATGTAGTTTCTCGTGATCGCTGTAAACGCCTGGATTCTATCGAAAAGGCCCTTGGCTGGCAGCCAAAATTTTTGGAATTGCCCCACTAAAACAGTATGATGCGCACCCTTTGAGCGGTAGATCTCCCGGCATTTGTGATGCAGGGGGCATAGGCCGGCAACCATTAAAAACGAGCAGGTATCCGAGTGAGTAAGGCGCAGTTTGTAATAGGGCAACGTTGGATCAGTGAAGCCGAAGTGGATTTGGGCTTGGGCATAGTGTTGGATGTGGCCAATCGCCGCCTCACCCTGAGTTTTCCCGCTGCCGGCGAGCGCCGCACCTATGCGTTGGATAATGCCCCCGTTAGCCGGGTGAAATATGAAGTGGGTGAAAAAGTGCGTCACCAGGATGGCACCCG
>CAMLRI010000053.1 GCA_946482385.1 uncultured Cellvibrio sp. | reverse complement strand
GGAGGACTTGATCGCCGCTTCGGCAGAAGGCAATCACAAGGTCACTGAGTTTGATTGCTCTGTGTTTACCGGCGAATACTGCGCTGGCGATGTCACCCAGGAGTACCTGGATAAGCTTGCCGCCGCGCGCAACGATAGCGCCAAATCTGGTAAAAAAACCAACAAACAAATGGAGTTACCCATAGGTTTGCATAACGGCGCCCGTGGTTAACTTCTTTGCGCCCCTGGCTTGATAGGCAGGGGCCAGTTCATCAAAAGGCAATTGCAATGGACGAATTTGATCCCCTGTTCGGCGCGGCGCTCGACACTCTGGCGGTGCGCGCTGGGCAAACCCGCTCCCACGAGGGGGAGCACAGCGAAGCCCTCTACCTAACTTCCAGCTATGTATTTGGCAGTGCCCAGGAAGCGGCAGACCGTTTTGCGGGCAACCAACCGGGCAATGTCTACTCGCGCTATACCAATCCCACAGTGCGCACTTTCGAGCAGCGCATTGCCGCCCTTGAAGGCGCCGAAGCCGCAGTTGCCACAGCATCGGGTATGGCGGCTATTCTCAGCACCTGCATTGCCTTGCTTAAATCCGGCGATCACATTGCCTGTTCGCGCAGTGTATTTGGCACTACCACCGTACTCTTCACCAAATACCTGCAAAAATTCGGCATCAGTACCACCTTTGTAAGTCCCACGGACTACAGCGCTTGGGAAGCGGCTTTTACCCCAAGCACCAAGCTGGTGTTTGTTGAAACACCCTCCAATCCCCTGTGCGATGTGATTGATATCCAGCGTTTGGCCGACCTGAGCCACAGCAAGGGCGCACTGCTAGTGGTCGACAATTGTTTTTGCACGCCGGCCTTACAGCGCCCGCTGCAATTGGGCGCCGACCTGATCATCCACTCCGCTACCAAATACATCGACGGTCAGGGCCGTTGCCTGGGCGGGGTGGTGGCTGGCCCCAAACAATATGTGGATGAAGTGCTCGGTTTTATCCGCAGTGCCGGTCCAAGTCTCAGCCCCTTTAATGCTTGGGTGTTTCTGAAAGGGCTGGAAACCCTGCGCTTGCGCATGGAGGCTCACTCGCGCAATGCACTGGAGCTCGCCCAATGGCTGCACTCCCATCCCAAGGTGGAAAAAGTGTTTTACGCTGGCCTGCCCAGCCACACAGGCCACGAGCTGGCCGCCAAACAGCAATCGGCCTTTGGCGGCGTGCTCTCGTTCCGTGTCAAAGGCGGTCGCGAAGAGGCCTGGAAGGTGATTGATGCCACGCGCATCATGTCGCTCACTGCCAACCTGGGCGATGCCAAAACCACCATCGTCCACCCGGCGACCACCACTCACGGCCGGTTGACACCCGAGCAAAAAGCCGAAGCGGGTATTACTGAAAACCTGATCCGTATTGCGGTGGGCTTGGAAGATATTGCCGATCTTAAAACCGACCTGGCGCGCGGCCTCGACGCATGAAGTGATGTATAAATTCCGTGCAGGGATGTGCGCAGCTAAAAGAAATTTCCCAGGGGCTTGTCCTGTGCCGGATCAGTTGGTAAAGTGCGCGCCCTGTCAGCCGTTAGGCTAACACTTTAGGACTATAGCTCAGTTGGTTAGAGCACCACCTTGACATGGTGGGGGTCAGCAGTTCGAGTCTGCTTAGTCCTACCACTTTAAAAAAAGCGCCCGCAAGGCGCTTTTTTGCTTTCTGTCCATCGGTTTTGCCTCCCCCTTGAATTTGCCCCCTTGAATTTTATTGTTGGCACCCCATTTCCTGCCCATAGGTTTTTTGACGTCCACTTATAGTTACACCCAGCAGGAGTTACACCATGACCGTTGATGCGCGCAAAGAAACTCGTGGCTTTCAAACCGAAGCCAAACAGTTGCTGCATTTGATGATTCATTCGCTTTATTCCAACAAGGAAATTTTTCTGCGTGAATTGGTTTCCAACGCCTCGGATGCGGCAGATAAACTGCGGTTTGAGGCGGTTTCCAACGGTGATTTGTACGAGGGTGATGCCGATTTAAAAATTCGCATCAGCTTCGATAAAGACGCCAAAACCCTGACCATTAGCGATAACGGCATAGGTATGTCGCGCGATGAAGTGGTGGATAACCTGGGTACTATCGCCAAATCTGGCACCGCGCAGTTTATGCAGAAATTGACTGGCGACCAGAAAAAAGATGCACAGCTGATTGGCCAGTTTGGTGTGGGTTTTTATTCGGCGTTTATTGTGGCGGATCGCGTGGTGGTGACCACCCGTCGCGCCGGCGCAGCGGCCAGTGAAGGCGTGCGCTGGGAATGCACAGGTGAGGCTGAATTCACGGTCGAAACCCTGGAAAAGGCCAGTCGCGGCACCACGGTTGAGTTGCATTTAAAAGAGGAGGCGCTGGAATTTGCCGACCATTGGCGCCTGCGCTCTATCATCAAAAAATATTCCGATCACATCGCCATTCCAGTGGTGATGCAAAAGCAAACTCCAGTGGGTGAGGGTGGCGAAAAAGCCGAGCCGGAAGATGAGGTAATCAACACCGCCACTGCGCTCTGGACTCGTTCGCGCAGTGAAGTGAGCGACGACGAATACAAAGAGTTTTACAAGCATGTTAGCCACGACTACACCGAGCCGCTGAGCTGGAGCCATAACCGTGTGGAGGGTAAGCTGGATTACACCAGTTTGCTGTATATCCCAGCGCGCGCGCCCTTTGATTTGTACAATCGCGATGCCTCGCGCGGTTTGAAACTCTATGTGCAACGCACCTTTATTATGGATGATGCGGAGCAGTTCCTGCCGCTGTATCTGCGTTTTATCAAGGGTGTGGTGGATTCCAACGATTTGAGCTTGAACGTATCCCGCGAGATTCTGCAAAAAGATCCCAATATTGATTCTATGCGCAGCGCACTGACCAAGCGTGTGCTGGATATGCTGGAGAAGATGGCGAAAAGCGAGCCGGAAAACTACAGCAAATTCTGGAAGGAATTTGGCCAGGTAATGAAAGAAGGCCCGGCAGAAGATTTTGCCAACCGCGAAAAAGTCGCCAAGTTGCTGCGCTTTTCCTCTACCCATACTGATAGCGCCGAACAGAACCAATCGCTGGATGATTATGTGGCGCGGATGAAAGATGGCCAGGAAAAAATTTACTACATAGCGGCAGAAAACTTTAACACCGCTAAAAACAGCCCCCACCTGGAAGTATTCCGTAAAAAAGGCATTGAAGTGCTGCTGTTGAGCGATCGCGTGGACGAGTGGTTGATGAGCCATTTGTACGAGTTCGAAGGCAAGCAATTCCAGGATGTCGGCAAAGGCGAGCTGGATTTGGGCAAGTTGGATAGCGAAGAGGAAAAACAGGCTCAAGAGAAGGTGGCCGAGCAGCTGAAGCCGCTGTTGGAGCGGGTAAAAACCGTTTTGGCCGAGCAGGTGGCGGAAGTGCGCATTACCCATCGCCTGACGGATTCGCCCGCCTGCGTGGTGGTAGGCGCCCAGGATATGGGGGCGCAGATGCGCCGCATACTCGAAGCGGCCGGGCAAAAAGTACCAGAATCCAAACCGATTTTTGAGCTGAACCCCGAGCATCCGCTGGTGCAAAAACTGGAGCAGGAAAGCAACGAAACCCGCTTTGGCGATTTGGCGCATATCCTGTTCGACCAAGCTAATCTGGCCGAAGGCGCCCAACTGCAAGACCCAGCGGCCTATGTGCAGCGCTTGAATAAGTTGTTGTTGGAGCTGTCGCACTAAAAAATTGTTTTCCGGCTGCTGAATTGGCAGCTTTGCTGGTTAAAAAAATGACCTTGGTTATACTGGCCAAGGTCATTTTTTTTTCGGTCTTTAAAAAGGTTATCCGATGGAATACAAACAAAGTTCACTGCCGGCGCGCAAAACTATTGCGCTGGTAGCTCACGACAATAAGAAACAGGAGCTGCTCGCCTGGTGCAAGCAACACCTGGCCAGCCTTGCCCCTCATCAACTCTATGCCACTGGTACCACTGGCAGCCTGATTGAGCGGGAAACCGGCTTGGTCATTCACAAGCTTATCTCCGGCCCCTTGGGGGGCGACCAGCAGCTGGGCGCCCTGATCACCGAGGGCAAGGTGGATATGCTGATTTTCTTTTGGGATCCCTTTGAGCCTATGCCCCACGACCCGGACGTAAAGGCCTTGTTGCGCATTGCGGCGGTATGGAATATCCCTGTCGCCTGCAACCAAATTTCAGCTGACTTTATGGTTGCATCACCCTTGTTTGCCCAGGCGGCTGAACGCTCGGTGCCGGACTATGCCGCCTATATGGCCAAGCGTCAGGGGTAGGTTATGAATCCAGGTTTGTTGCAAGACGTTTCGCTCCAGGAAGTATTGGAGCGCGCTGATTGCCTGTTTAGCCGCGAGCAGGTTGAAGCTGCCTTGGAGGCATTGGTGCCCGCCTTGGAGCGGGATTTTGCCGATAAAAACCCCCTGGTGATTGCGGTGATGAACGGCGCCTTGCCAACGGCGGGCTATTTACTGCCGCGCCTGGGGTTTCGCCTGGAGCAGGATTACATCCACGCCAGCCGCTATGGCAATGGGCTGCAGGGCGCCGAATTGGTGTGGAAGGTGAAACCCGAAGCTGAGCTGCGCGGCCGTCACCTGTTGCTGGTGGATGATGTGCTGGATCGGGGGATTACCCTGGCCGCCATTCGCGACTATTGCCTGGAGCAGGGCGCCGCCAGCGTTAAGGTGCTGGTATTGGCCGAAAAGCAGATCGCCGGGTTGGTGCCCCCTATAGCGGCGGACTACCGGGCGCTCTATTTGCCGGATCGTTTTGTGTTTGGTTACGGTATGGATTACCAGGGCTACTGGCGCAATGCCCCGGGTATTTATGCCCTATAGCACCCACTCCCATGCAAATTTACGTGCCTAGAACACAAATATAAGAAGTTCGCCATAAAAAGCTCGCCAAATAAGTACGATTTGTTAATATCCGTAAACGCTAGGTTTTTGTTCTAAAACCTGGTTTTTGGATTAGTAATCAGTCTAAGAGCTGAAGATCATCGGATGAAGCCAACTAAGCAGATAACAATAAGCTTTATACGCTGTAGAGGTGTTCATAATGGCAGATCGTGAGATAGGCACAGTCAAGTGGTTCAATAATGTTCGTGGTTATGGCTTTATTACCCGCGGCGAAGGTGGTGAGGATATTTTTGTGCACTACCGTAATATTCGTGCCGAAGGCTATCGCTCCCTGGCAGAGGGCCAGAGCGTGGAGTTTTTATTGCAGCAGGGCGAGAAGGGATTACAGGCCGAGGATGTAGTGCTGCTCTAATGTAAACTTGGTCCCCCATAAAAAAACACCGGCAATTGCCGGTGTTTTTTTATGGGGGAGGGTTTTTATTGCGGGCTGCTGCTGGCATTGGCGCTGAAGGGCGTTACTTTAACAATCACGCCTAGCAGCGGGTGGTCCAGATAATGCACTTCGCCGCTGCGCATATCCCGCTCCTGTTGCATCAAAATAATCTGACGCGGCACATAGGGGTTGGCCACTTCCTCCTGCTCGGCTGCCGCTCCCCAAGTCACCCCTCGATCAACACCCGCTTCGCCAGCGAGAGCCAGATTTGACGTGGGTTCCAGTTCACTGTTGAGTGATGCCAGGCCGGTTTCGGCGGCCTGGTAATCCGGGCGCAGGGGGATATCCGGCCAGCCGGAATCCTGTTCCAGGTTGACCTGGAATTGACTAAACCACAGGTTGGTGGAGAGCTTTAAATAGGTCGCAACGCTCAGGTTGATGCTGCCTTCCAGTTCCTGGTGGGCGCCATAGTGTTGGCCGCCGTGAATCAGAATACTGGTGGCCTGTTTGCGGCTGCCAATGGGCTGGCGCCAGGCCTGGTGAAAAAGTACCTGGTAATTGTTGTTGCGCGCCAGGCGCTGGGCTTGATCGTTGAGGCTGCGCTCGTTGGCGGGCAGTAACCAATAGGACTCTTTGGCAAAATCGATACTGGCGCTGCTGGCTTGTTGGCTGCCCGGATCGGTGGCGGGGTCGGTAGCGGCTGGCGCCTGCGGATCTTTTAAAGCGACCCAACGCGCCGGGTAGCGCATTTTGATTGCCTTTGGCCATTGTTCTTCGGTGGCGGCATGGGGGCGGGAAAATACCAACAGCTCCACCTGATACCAGCCTTCATGGCGCCCCTGAGCCTGACTATGGCTCCAGCCGCCCAGGCAAATTGCCAACAGTAACAGTTGAACAAAGGGATGTTGGTGCATGCGCGCTAATAACATGGCGTTACCTTTATGAACTTGCTTTTAGATATCCACCAGGGCCAAGGATAAAGCTGTTGGCACTGGTGTTCAGGTGTTGGCATTAGGTTTGGGGTGTTAGGTTTTGGGCGTTAGATAGTCCAGCAAATCGGTCAAACATTGCAAACGTTTTTCGGTGGCTTCAAGCTCCAGGGTAAATTTCAACTGGCTGGCACCTTCGAGTTTGTATGCCCGCGGCTGGCTCTGTACCAGCTTAACAATTTGCAGCGGGTCAACCTTGGTATCGCTGGAAAACTCCAGCTTGCCGCCGCGGCTGTTGGCCTCAATTTTAGTGATGCCCAATTGTTCGGCACTAATTTTGATTTGGGTAACGCGGAACAGGTTTTTTACCGGTTCGGGCAGCAAGCCAAAGCGGTCGATCATCTCCACTTGCAAATCCCGCAGGGCTTCGCTGCTATCGGCGTTGGCCAGGCGTTTGTACATCACCAGGCGCAGGTGCACATCGGGCAAATAGTCGGCGGGAATCAGCGCCGGTATCCGCAGGTTAATGTCGATGCTGTCCTTGAGTGCCTGTTCAATATCGGCTTGCTTGCCCTGGCGAATGGCCTTGACCGCGCGGTCGAGCATATCCATATAGAGCGAGAAACCAATAGTTTGGATTTGGCCGCTCTGCTCCTCGCCCAGCAGCTCGCCTGCGCCGCGGATTTCCATGTCGTAGGTGGCCAGGGTAAAGCCGGCGCCCAGGTCTTCGGCGGCGCTGATGGCTTCCAGGCGCTTCTCGGCGTCGTCGGTCATAGCGCGGCGATCGGGGGTGAGCAAATAGGCGTAAGCCTGGTGGTGCGAGCGCCCCACGCGGCCGCGCAGCTGGTGCAATTGTGCCAGGCCGAATTTATCGGCGCGGTTGATAATGATGGTGTTGGCACTGGGGATGTCGATACCGGTTTCGATAATGGTGGTGCACACCATGATGTTGAAGCGCTTGTGATAAAAATCGCTCATCACCCGTTCCAGGTCGCGCTCGCGCATCTGGCCGTGGCCTACGGCAATTCGCGCTTCGGGAATTAATTCCTGTAGTTCGCGCGCCACTTTTTCGATGGTGTCCACCTCGTTGTGCAGGTAATACACCTGGCCGCCGCGCAAAATTTCCCGCAGGATGGCCTCTTTAATAATCGCTTCATCGTAAGTGCGGACAAAAGTTTTAACCGACAAGCGCCGCGCCGGTGGTGTGGCGATAATCGACAGGTCGCGAATGCCGGCCATGGACATATTGAGCGTGCGCGGAATAGGTGTGGCGGTGAGCGTGAGTATGTCGATCTCGGCGCGCAGGCTTTTGATCTGCTCTTTTTGCCGCACACCAAAGCGATGCTCTTCGTCGATAATCAACAGGCCGAGGTTTTTAAATTTAATGTCGGGCGAAAGCAGTTTGTGGGTGCCCACCACAATATCCACTTTACCTTCGGCGATTTTTTCCAATACCTGATTCACTTCTTTGGTGGTGCGGAAGCGCGATAGCACTTCAACAGTAATGGGCCAATCGGCAAAGCGGTCTTTTAGCGATTCGTAATGCTGCTGCGCCAGCAGGGTAGTGGGGGCAAGTATGGCCACTTGTTTGCCGCCATGGCTGGCAATAAACGCGGCGCGCATCGCCACTTCGGTTTTGCCAAACCCCACATCGCCACACACCAGCCGATCCATGGGTTTGGGCGACAGCATGTCCTTAACCACGGCTTCAATGGCGCGCTGTTGGTCGGGGGTTTCTTCAAAGGGGAAGCTTGCAGCAAAGGCTTCGTAAGCAGTTTGCGGATCGGGAAACGCATGGCCTTTGCGCGCAGCGCGGCGCGCGTAAACTTCGAGCAATTCGGCGGCGGTATCGCGGATTTGCTCTGCCGCTTTGCGTTTGGCTTTTTGCCAGGATTCGCTGCCGAGTTTGTGCAGTGGCGCCAGGTCATCTTCAGCACCGCTGTAGCGGCTAATTAAATGCAAGCTGGTAACGGGCACATAAAGCTTGGCCTCGTCGGCGTATTCCAGGGTGAGGAATTCGTTGGTTTGGCCATCCACAGTAATGGTTTCCAACCCGCGGTAGCGGCCCACACCGTGATCTATATGAACAACCGCAGCACCGATTTTTAATTCGGTGAGGTTTTTAACCACCAGCTCGGCATTGTCCTGGCTTTGCTTGCGGCGGCGTTGCTGTTGCACGCGCTCGCCAAATAATTGTGCTTCGGCAATCAGGGCAATAGGGGGTTGCTGTTGCAGCAGTCCTTGTTCCAAAGGCGCAATCGTAATACTGATGGGGTCTTGCGCCTGGAGAAATTGGCTCCAGTTATCGACCAGGCTGGGGCGCACACGGATGCGGCTGAGCAATTCCAGCAGGGTTTCGCGGCGGCCGGCAGATTCAGCGCAAAAGAGCACTCGCCCGGAATATTCCATTAAAAAAGCTTCAATCGCCGCCAGCGGGTTTTCCGCCTGGGCGCGAATCGGCAGGCTGGGGGGCGTGTCGGTGGCGAAGTTGCTGTGGCCAGCCTGCGGCTCCAGCAGTTCGTTGCTAATAAAGGTGCGGCAATAGGGTTTTAGCTGGCTGTAAAACTCGTCGATGCTCAGGTAAATATCTTTGGGTGGCAACAGTGGCCGCTGGGGATCAACGCGGCGGCTTTCGTAGCGGCGCAATAATTCCAGCCAAAAATTTTCGGCAGATTTTTCAATATCGCCAAGGGCATAAACCTGGGTGTTCGCGGGGAGGTAATCGAACAGGTTGCTGCAGGCATCAAAAAACAACGGCAGGTAATATTCGATGCCCGGTGGCGATATGCCGGCGCTCACATCCT
>CAMLRI010000052.1 GCA_946482385.1 uncultured Cellvibrio sp. | reverse complement strand
TCGAGCTGCTCGCGGGTAAATACGGTTACTACCGAGGGCACAGTTTTAAGGGATTCATCGCGCAGGGTGGAGCCGCTAATAGTTACCTGCAGCAGCTGGGTTAAATCCAATTCCAGCAGTTCATCGCCCTGGGGCTGGGCCGCCAATTGGCCTGCCCCCAACAGCAACCAGGGCAGGAATATATATCCCGCGATTCGTTTTGCCATGCCTCACCCAAGGTTTACCAAGTGCTGTTGATACCAGGCATCAAAAGCTGCTGCCGGCATGGGGCGGGCAATGTGGTAGCCCTGCATCACACGGCAGCCGCCATCGCGCAGTACATCGAATTCGGCGGCGGTTTCCACGCCCTCGGCGATGGTTTCCTTACCCAGGGCTTTGGCCAGGGCGATGATGGATTCCACAATCGCCAGGGATTCGGGTTCCTTAAGCATATCGCGCACAAAGGATTGGTCGATTTTGAGTACATGGATCGGCAAATGGCGCAGGTAATTCAAACTGGAAAAACCTGTGCCGAAATCGTCGATGGCAATGCGGAAACCCAACTCGCGCAGGCTGGTCAGGGTTTTAATGGCGGCGGCCATATCGTCCATCAGCAGGGTTTCGGTAATTTCCAGTTCGATAAACTGCGGCGCCACGCCTGCCGCATCCACTACGGCCTTTACCCGCTGCAAAAAATCCGCCTGGCGGAATTGCAGCGCAGAAATATTCACGCTCACCACCAGTTGCGGCAGTTGGCGATGCCAGTGCGCCAACTGCCGCGCAGCTTCCACCAATACCCAATCGCCCAGGGGCACAATTAAGCCGGTTTCCTCCGCCAGGGGAATAAATTCCGCGGGCGACACCAGGCCGCGCTCGCTGTGGCGCCAGCGCACCAGAGCCTCCAGCCCCCACAATTGGCCGCTGCTGCCGATAATTTGCGGTTGGAAATGCAGCTCGAAACTGCCCGCTTCTATAGCGCTGCGCAAATCGCTTTCCAGCTTCAGGCGGTCGAGGGTACGGGCGTTCAGGCTGGGCGTGTAGAACTGGTAATTGTTGCGGCCTTTTTCTTTGGCCAAGTACATGGCGGCGTCGGCATTTTTAATCAGGGTGCTGGCATCGGTGCCATCTTCCGGGTAAACCGCTATGCCGATGCTGGGGGTAATGTGCAAGCTCATGCCGTCCACCACATAGGCCTGCTGCAAAATATCGCGCAGTTTAATGGTGAGGTCGGCCAAATTGCCTTCGTCGCGCAGGCGCGGGAAAAGCACTACAAATTCATCGCCACCCAGGCGCGATACGGTATCGCCAGTGCGCACTGTATCGCCCAAGCGGCGCCCTGCTTCTTTGAGGATTTCGTCGCCCACACTGTGGCCGAGGGAGTCGTTGATATTTTTAAAGCGATCCAGGTCGATAAACAGCACCCCCAATTTATCGCCCTGGCGGCGCGCCTGGGTAATGGCCATATCGAGGCGGTCGTTCAGCAGCAGGCGATTGGGCAGGCCGGTTAAACCATCGTGATGTGCCAAAAATTCAATTTGCGCGCGGGAATTTTTGTGTTCGGTAATATCGTTAAAAATGGCGATGTAATTTTCCGCATCGCCGCGTGCATTAGTTACCTGGGTAACCGAAAACCAACAGGGAAATTCCTCGCCGGATTTGCGTTGGTTGCTGAGTTCGCCCTGCCAGTGGCCACGCTCTTTTAACACAGACACCAGGTTGCGGTAAAAACTGTGGGTTTGCAGGCGCGCGCCTACTTCCAGGGTATCCACCCCCAGCACATCGGCTTCGCTAAAACCCATAATGGTTTCGTAGGCGCGGTTAACGGAAATAATGCGGAAGTTGGCATCGGTAATCAGTATCGCCTCGTTGCTGGCTTCGAATACCTTGGCCCACAGGCGCAGCTGGCTTTCCTGCTGTTTGCGCTGGGTAATTTCACGCACCACCAACAGCACTTCGTTGCGGTCGCGCTGCATAATGCGCGCTTCCCAATGGCGAATGCGCCCCGCTTCCTGCGACCACTGGAATTCCAGCAGCTGCATACCTTTACCGCGCAAGGCCGCATCAATGCGGCCGGTAATAATTTTGTCCACCGCCGGCGGCAGGCGATTAAAGTTTTCCCCCGGCGCCGAGTGCAGCCATTCATCCATATCGAATACATAGGAGCCCACTTGCATATCCAGCACGCGGCCATCGCGGTGCAGGCGGATGATGATGTCGGGCAGGCTGGATAAAAGCGCGCGGGTTTTACTTTCGCTCAAACTTAAATCGGCAAAGGCGGCATTGGCGCGCAGCAAATATTGCAGGCGATAGGGCAAGGTGCCCCAGCTGACCGGCTTGGTAATAAAATCGGTAGCGCCAGATTCATAGGCCAGGCGGATGGATTCCAGGTCGTCCAGGCCTGTCACCATGGCAATGGGTATTTCGCGCTCCTGGGATAAACGCATAAATTCGCGGCACAACTGAAAGCCATCGCCATCGGGCAGCAGTACATCCAACAAAATTAAATCCGGGCGCTGCCGGCTAAAAGCGGCGCGCGCCGCTTGGCAATCCTCGGCCAGGATTACCTGGAAGCCGCTGTTTTCCAGCGTAGCCTGCATCATCAGCCGCGCCGCTTCTTCGTCGTCGACAACCAGTACCCGTTTAATTTGCTGCCAGGCTTTCACCGTAATTAATCCTCTATTTCAAAATCCGCTAAACGGGCTAACGCCAGGTCGTAAAGTGCACGCAGCTGTGCCAACCGCTCTTCGGCACCGCTTAAATCACCCTGGCGCCCCTGGGCCTCCAATTGCCGGCAAAGGTTGGCCAGGGCATTAATGCCGAGGTTGGCGGCACTGTTTTTAAGGCTGTGGGCAGTTTTGTATACGCGGTCCGCATCGCCCTGGAGCACGCTTTGGTTCAGGGTTTCCACTAATTCGGGGGTAGAGCTGCGGAAGAGTTGGATCACCTTGGGCAACAGGCCTTCGCGCAGGCTGCGCAATTGCTCCAGTACCTGCACATCCATTTCCAGGGGAGCAAAATCGAGGGCACCGGTGCGCGGCGGCGCGGCATCCCGCTGCAGCGCCTGGGTGTACCCGGCGTCTTCCGCTGCTTTGCTGGCGCGCATAGGCAGCCAACGGCTGAGCACTTCGTACAACTGTTCGGGGCTGAAGGGCTTGCTCAGGTAATCGCTCATCCCCCGCTCCAAACAATGCTCGCGGTCGCCCACTATGGCATTGGCCGTTAGCGCCACAATCGGCAGCGCCGGCAAGCCCAGTTCGCGCTCCCGCTCGCGCCAGCGCGCGGTGGCTTCAAAGCCATCCATCAGCGGCATTTGGCAATCCATTAACACCAGGTCGTAGTTATCTTCCTGCATGCGCAGCAGCGCCTCCTGGCCATTCACCGCCAGGCGCGGCTGTATACCCAGGGTTTGCAGCATCACACTGGCTACTTCCTGGTTAACCGGGTTGTCTTCCACCAGCAACACCCTGCCCTCCAGTTTGGCCATGGGCTGGGGCGCTGTGTTGGTTGCGGCACGCAATTGGCGCTGGCGATTGGGGTCGCTTTGCTCGCCGGCTACAGCGGCCAATAGCAGGTTGTGCAATTCCGATTGGCGTACCGGTTTTAGCAATGTGGGTATTTGGTTGTCGGCCAAGCGGCTGCTGGCCATGCCCGCCGAACTGAGCACCACAACACGCAGGCTATCAAAACGCTTGTCCTGACGGATGGCGCTAATCAGCTGGCCGCCATCCATATCGGGCATCATCCAATCGGTGAGCAGTATGTCTACCGGGGTGCCCTGGTTGAGCTGCTGGTGCAGCACACCTATGGCCTCGGGTGCAGAGCTGGCCAGCAGCGGGTTCATGCCCCAGGATTCCAGCCAGTGCTGCAGGATTTCGCGGTTGGTTTGGTTGTCGTCCACAATCAATGCCCGCAAACGGGCAAAACCCTCAACCAATTGCAGGTTGCGCGGGTCGTGCACCACCGGCAGGCTCAGCTCAAAATAAAAATAACTGCCCTCGCCGGGTTTGGAATCCAGCTGGATTCTGCCGCCCATCAATTCCACCAGCCGCTGCGAAATCGCTAGGCCCAAACCTGTGCCGCCGTATTTGCGCGCCATGCTCGAATCGGCCTGGGTAAAGGCATTAAACAAACGCTGCGCCTGCTCACCGCTAATGCCTATGCCGGTATCGCGCACGCCAAAATGCAAGCGCACCCGGGTTTCGTTTTGCTCCAGCATTTGCACATTTAAACGCACTTCGCCGACATCGGTGAATTTGATGGCGTTGCTGACCAAGTTGGTAAGCACCTGCGCCAAACGGGCGGAATCGCCCTCGATGGTGAGCGGAGGCAAGGGGGTATTGCACAGCAGCTCCAGGCCTTTGGCGTGGGCGATGGGGGCGTAGCGCTCGGCCAGATCCTCCACCAATAAATTCAGCTGGAAGCTGGTGGATTCCAGCTCCAGCTTGCCCGCTTCCACTTTGGAGAAATCGAGTATGTCGTTGATGATCAGCAGCAGGTCTTCACCCGAGCGGCGCGCCACCCGTGCAAAGCGCCGCTGCTTGGCATCCAGTTCGGTGTTGAGCAGCAAACTGGTCATGCCCATGATGCCGTTGAGCGGGGTGCGGATTTCGTGGCTCATCACCGCCAGGAATTCACTTTTGGCGCGGCTGGCGGCTTCGGCTTCGTGCATTGCCTGTTGCAGTTGCGCGGTGCGCTCCTGCACCCGCTGCTCCAACAGCTCCTGCTGTTTGCGCAGTTCCTGGTCCTGGCTTTGGATGCGGTCGAGCATGGCGTTAAAACGGCGCGTCAGCTGGCTGACTTCGTCCTGGGCTGCACCTGGCAAGGCGCGCAGCTGGTATTGGCCAGTCACCCCAATTTCTTCGGCCAGCTCACTTAAATCCCGCAGTGGGCGCGTCACCCGGCCAATCAAATAGGTTGCCAATAATCCCGCTACCGCCACAGCCAGCAGCGCCACAATCAGGGCATAACTGATTTGTTGGTAGAGCAGGTTTTGCAGGTGTGAAAGGTTCACCTCCAATTCCAGGTGGCCGAGTTTTTCTTCCGCCCAGATAACATCCACCACCAGTTGTTGATCACCGCGGCGCTCGCCGCTGGTGCGGTATTCCACCAGCAGGGTGCCATCTTCCAACACCATGCGCGCACCTATGATCTGGGGGTCTACGCTCAGGGCATCCAAAGCGCTGTGGGCTGCCTGGCGATCGCCAAACATACTGGGCGCCGCCAGGTTAAACGCCGTGGCCTCAGCCAGGGTGTGCAGCTGCCGCTCCACCTGTTGGTAGGTAACGCGATGCTGTTGCCATATACCCACCAGGGCAGAAATTAACACCGCCAGGGAGGACACCAGCATCGCCAGCAAACTGATTTTGCGCGCCAGGGTGCGCTGCTTGGTCGCGGTACCCGAGGTGGTCATGGGCTATTGCCTCCCTGGTAGTTTTTCGCCAGCTTTAATAGTTGGCTGCTGACAGTGACACCCGTCTGTTTAAGGGCCGCACTGTTGATTAAAAATTCGATGCGGTTATCGGCGGTGCGCTGCAGGATGATGCTGATACGGCCATCGTCAAAACTGGCTTCATCGGCCACCAATACCACCCCGGGGGGGAGTTGGGCTGGCAGGGGCATATCGGCACCGGATAGGGGCATGTACAGCAGTTCGCAGCTCGCCAGCTGTGGCTCCACCTGCGCCGCTTCGTTGAGGTAGAGCACTCGCACCGGCCGCTGCTGCTGGATTTTGTTATCCAATTTGGCGAGGGCTTGGCGCGCCGGTTCATCGACCAGCAGCGCGCAGAGGGTTAGTTCGTCGGCGGCTTTATCGGCCGGCCATTCAATGAATTTGAGGAAGTTGTAGACAAACGCCACACGCAGGGTCGCCTCCGAGGCATGGGCCGGAACTGCCCATAGCGCCATCAGCCCATAAAGGCACAGGCAGACACGCAACCGGCAGCGCAAAGCAACCGGCAGGATTCGTCGCCAATAGACCATCAAGGGAGACATCAGTTGTTATTATCCTCGCGCCCAGGTACCCGACAGTTGCATCTTGCCTCCAATGCCACAGATTCGATGTAGTTGCACCCAACAACAGCCGGGTGCCTTAAGTTAAGCAGTGACTTGCCCGCCCCACCAGCATATCGCCTTGTTATCCATAGAATTTTTGCCAAATTCCGCCTGCTACACCTGCTTTTTGCCCGATCAATCCCAGCTGTAACCCAGTTGCAAACCCAGGCTGCGCTCCGGCTGGCTAACATCGCCATAACCGCGCCCCGCCGAGTTATCGAATACTGCGTGGTAGTAACGGGTGTTAAACAGGTTGTGAATATCCAACGCGGCTTGCCAGCGCTCGCCGCCAATATCCGTCAGCCCCAGGCGCAAATCCACAACCGCAAAACCCGGTGCCTGCGCATAGCGGCCTGCGCCCCTGGGCAAACTCCCCCTAACCTTGTCGCTGGCCAACAGCCGGGCGGTAATGTAGTAGCTGTCGCGGTAGTGAAAGGTGGCACCCAGCTTGAGCTTGTGCGGCGCTACAAACTGCAACTGGCGCTGCTGCTCACCTATGGTCATATGGCCATCGACATAGCTGTAGCTGGCCCAGTAGCTAAGGCGCCAGCCATCCGCTAACAACTGGCGGCCATCCAGGCTTACATCCACACCCTGATGGGTGCTATCGCCCAGGTTGGCGCGAGTGGTGGCATTGCTCAGCCAGGCGCCGGGAATAAATTGCAATGGCTCCGGCGAAGGCAGTATGTCGATCAGGTCGCTGGATTCGTAGTAAAAGCTGCGCAGGCTGAGGTTTAAGCGGCTATTGAGCTGGTGCAAGAGCGCCAGTTCATAAGCGCGTATTTGCTCGGGGCGCAGGTTCGGGTTGGGTGTGCGAAAACCTGTACCCAGGTAGCGGCCTTCATCGTCCCGGGCGCCACTGAATGAGCCAAAGGTGTTGTAGGTTTCTGCGGTGGGCGATGGCGCGCGGAACCCCTCGCCATAGAGCGCCTTGACCAGGGTGTCCTCGCTGGCTTGGTAGACCAACCCCAGGCGCGGGTTGGTGCTGGAGCCATAATCGCTGCTGTCGTCGTGGCGCAGGCCAACACTGGTCGACCAGCGCTCACCCCAGCGTGCCGACCAATGGGCAAAACCGAAGCTGTTGGTGTAATCCAGATCGTACATATGTATTGCCAGGTCAGTGTTGGGGTAAACATAGCCCTGGTCGTAAACACTGCGGGAACGTTGGTAGGCTCCCGGTAAATCCGGTGTGCGCGGAATAGCCTGGAAAATCTCGCGCCCGGCGCCCAGCATCAACTCCTGGCCTTCATCCAATTGCCAGTGCAGTTGGTTTTCCAGGGATCGCTTGTTGCCCAACAGGTATTTATAGGCGGGGTTAAAACCGCTAAAGATGTTGCTAAAGCGCGTTTGCGGCAGGATTTCGTAGCGGTGGTAATCCACCAGCAGGCGATTGCTCAAACGGCTGCTCCAATCGCCGCTGTAGCGCAGGTAAAAATTACTCATGCGGGTGCGCGCTATATCCCCGTCGCCCGATAGCGATTCCTGTGGCCGCACCCCAACGCTGGTTTGCTGCTGGAATTGCCAATATTGCCCACCCAATTGCAGGCCGCGATAGTCCAGTTCGGCGCTCAGGTTTTCGCTTTCTACCAACGCCTGGTAAGGCTCGCGCTCGGCGGCAGGAATTACCACCTGGCCGGCAAAGTTCACCGCATCCATAGGGGCATTGCGCGCCGGGTCGCCCACTTTTTCGTAGCGGCGGTCGCTGTGGGCCTGGCCGTTTAAGCGCAGCCGCAAGCCATTGCCCCCCTCCCCCGTCCAGTGGCCGGCATATTGGCTGTAAGCGCCATTGCCCATAGTGGCGGTTAGCGAGCGGCCATCGCGCTGGCTGATGATATTAATCACCCCGCCAAAGGCATCGGCACCATAAACCGCAGCCGATGGCCCTAACACAATTTCTACCTGCGCCACTCCCTGGAGTGAAAAGTTGTGATCCACACTCACCGGGTCGCCCGTGGGGGAATCCACCCGCACGCCATCGCGAAACAACAACAGCCGGTTGCTGCCATTCAGGCCGCTCACGCTCAGCCAGTTGTAGCGGGTTGAATCCACTGCGCGCTGCACATCAAAGCCGGGCATATCGCTAAGCAAATCCAGCAAATGGCGGTAACCCCGCTCGCGGATGTGTGCGGCGGTTATCACCAATACCGTTGCCGGGGTATCCCGCACCCGCTCGGGATGGCGCGAAGCCGCCGTAATCGGGGTACGCAATAGCTGGTCGAGCGGCATATTCAGCAGGTCATCCAGCGTTTCCGCTGCCGCGGTTACCGAGACGCCAACACACAAAGCTAAACACACAAGAGGTTTCATGGATCACCCACGCCGAAAAATGTTAGCCCTGCCCGCGGCAATAAAACTCCAAGGTTGTAAAAAGTTGAATATCCATAACCATTAGCATGAACATCCACCAAGCATAGACCAAGGCCAGTGGCCTGGCGAAAAGGCCCAGGCTGGAGCACAGCAGCCATGCCCGCCCAGCCTGCTTAATGCTATGATGCGCGCCCCACTCTAGCCCCGCACATGTGACTTTTATGCTGTTGTTTGTCGATAACCTCACCAATGTCGATTTCAGTTTTCTCGATCCCCAGCGCGGCCTGCTGGGCGAAACCTGGCTGGCCAATGTGCGCCTATTGGGCGAATTGGATGAGCAAGGCATGGTGTGCGACTTTGGCACAGTGAAAAAAGTGATACGCCGCTGGCTGGATAGCGAACTGGATCACCGCCTGGCAGTGCCCGCCCGCTCGCCGCAAATTGAAATTAAAGAAGAAGGCGAACTGCTCGATATACGTTTTTACTTTGGCGACCAGGGCGAGTTTTTGCACACCCGCTCGCCCCGCTCCGCCATCGCCCTGGTCGATGCCGAGGTGCTCACCCCCGAATCCGTCGCCGCCTGGTGTATCAACCAACTGCAACAAGCCTTCCCCGATACCATTGCGCGCCTGGAGCTGGACTTCAGCTGCGAAGCTATACCAGGTGCTTATTACCACTACAGCCACGGCCTGAAAAAACACGACGGCAA